>JBLHMP010000012.1:0-60428 GCA_047623555.1 Granulosicoccus sp. | reverse complement strand
TACCTAAGAGCGTTTTGGCATATTGTTAGCCTGCAACAATATGCCAAAACGCCCCTGACCCTTCAATGTTTCATGCGCTTTGGGCTCAAGTCGTGTTTCCACTCACACTCAAAGCACTTCATTCATCGGGGATTTAGGCATCCTTTGCAACGCGCGCCATCGTCACAACGTAAACCTCGCGTGATCCGGCTGCTTTCAGGGCCTCGGTGCAGGCCGCCAGAGTCGCCCCAGATGTCATCACATCATCCACCAACAACACCGGGCGTGCCGTGATACGATGCCGCCGTTTGCTGTTCACAGCAATCGCCCCTGCAAGGGTAGCAAACCGTTCGGCCGCCGACTTTCCCTCCAGCATCCGGGTACGTCGCATACGAATAAGAGCATCCGGACAGTGAGACAGGCCCAGTTCCTGCGCCAATCCTTTGGATAGCAAAGCCGATTGGTTATACCGCCGTTTGATCAATCGCGTCCAATGAAGCGGCACCGGCACGATCAGCATATTATCCTGAACCAGATCACGTGCCGCCCGCGCCATCCACAATGCCGCCGGGCGTGCAATTTCTCCCCGATCGCCATGTTTCAATGCCAAGATCATCTGTCGGGCGCGATCCTTGTAGATCAGTGCCGATCGCCCTGAATGCCAAGGCCGTGGGGTTCTCATGCAATCGTCGCATTCAATCCGGTGCCCGTCATGGCCGCCTTGCAATGGCGTACCGCAGGCCTCGCAGGTCAGGCCGCCAATAAACGGCGTATCACGCCAACAGGGCCCACATAGGCCAAAGTCACTGCCGACCATCGTCCCGCACCCCAGACAGCGCGGCGGGTATAAAACTTCGACAGCGGTTTGAATTCTTTGCAACATCTGGCTATTGAACCTTCATGATTGCTGCACCCTTATTATTTGACCGGTCCGCGTTGACCGCCCATCGTGCCCGCGCAACATCGGATGCCATGTTCCTGCACCACGCCGCTCTGGACGAGGCACAGGATCGCATAGGCTTGGTTAACAGGGCCTTTACTTCGGTGGCCGTGGTCACGCCGTTCCCTGATCTGTGGTCGGCGGCGTTTCCAGATGTAACCATTGTGTCGGATAACGACACGCTGGCCTTGCCGACCAATTCGTTTGATCTGGTGATCCACGCCATGTGCCTGCACTGGGCCAATGATCCGGTCGGGCAAATCATTCAATGTCGCCGCGCCTTGCGCGAAGATGGGTTGTTTTTGGGCATCTTGCTAGGCGGTCAAACCCTGAACGAATTGCGCGTTGCCCTGTCTGAGGCCGAAACCAAAGTCACCGGCGGCCTGTCGCCCCGTGTCGCCCCAATGGGCGATATCCGCGATCTGGGCGCCCTGCTGCAGCGTGCCGGGTTGGCGTTACCGGTGGCGGATGGCAACGCTCTAACCGCCGAATACCGGGATATGGCCCATCTGATGCACGATCTGCGGGCGATGGGCGAAACCAATGTGATGTCGACCCGCCTGCGCCGCCCAACCCAACGCGGCGTGTTCACCACGGCCTCTGACATCTATGCAACCCATTTTCGCACCGACACAGGCCGCATCCCGGCAACCTTTGATATCATAACGCTGACAGGCTGGGCCCCCTCCGACAGCCAACCCAAACCCTTGCGTCCCGGGTCTGCGCAGGCCCGGTTGGCCGATGCTTTGGGTGCCCCCGAAACCAAGCTGCCGGATTGACCCCGCCGGCAAAGTCTTTATCTGCTTGGTCAGCCATGAATTAAGGACACTCAAATGCCAGATACCAAAGCCAGCACCTATCGGCCTGCCGATCATCCACCCATTGCAACCGGCAAGGTCGGCATACTGCTGGCTAATCTGGGCACACCGGATAATTACGATTATTGGTCAATGCGCCGATATCTGTCCGAGTTTCTATCTGACAAGCGTGTGATCGATTACCCCGCCTGGAAATGGCAGCCACTGTTGCAGCTGATCATCCTGACAAAGCGCCCTTTTTCCAGCGGAGCCGCCTATAAATCCATCTGGAATAATGCTGAAGGGGAAAGCCCGCTACTGACCATTACAAAACAACAAACCGCCAAAATGGCCACCCGTCTGCAAGAAACCTATGGCGATCAGGTAATGGTTGATTTCTGTATGCGCTATGGCAACCCGTCGACCGCCAGTATCGTGCAAAAAATGATCGCTGCGGGGTGCCGTAAGATTCTGTTTTTCCCGCTCTATCCGCAATATGCTGGCGCAACATCAGCCACCGCGAATGATGCATTTTTTCGCGCTTTGATGGAGGAAAAATGGCAACCTGCCGCCCGTACCGTCGAGGCCTATTTCGACCATCCAGCTTATATCGACGCGTTGGCCCAGTCGATCGAGACCGCCTATGACGGGTTGGGAAAACAGCCTGATATTCTGGTCTGTTCTTATCATGGAATGCCGCAGCGGTATCTGACCGAGGGCGATCCCTATCATTGCCAATGTCTGAAAACCACACGACTGCTAAAACAGCGGCTGGGCTGGCCCGACACCGACATCATTTCAACGTTCCAGTCCAAATTTGGTCCCGAAGAATGGCTGCAACCTTATACTGTGGAAGAAGTCGCACGACTGGCCGAGTCAGGTAGAACCAATATCGCCGTTTGCGCACCGGCATTTTCTGCCGACTGTATCGAAACGCTCGAAGAGGTAAACGAAGAGATAAAGCAAAGTTTTCAGGCGGCTGGCGGACAGGTATTCACCTACATACCGTGCCTGAATGATGATGATGCGCATATCACGGCATTAACCGCCGTGATCCGGCAAAATCTGTCCGGCTGGCTTGATTAAACGCAAAGCGCTTTGAGCAATACCAACGGTTTTGAGAGACCATGATCTGAAACGAAAAAAGGCGACAGGGAAACCTGGCGCCTCTTAATCTCGTAGTTGTCGCTAAGACTTAGCTACCGGAAGCAATAGCCGCGGCAACAACAACCAACAGTACCAACGGCAAGATGATGCCGGAAGAGGAGCTACCTGTTTCTTCGATGATTACTGGTGCTTCAACCATTGGCTCTGCCAAGTTGCCTGCAGTACCAGCTGTAGCTGCGGCCGACAGTGCGGCTGCGAGAACGAGTTTCTTCATATTATATAACCTCCAGAAATTGCGCATTACATCCCGTGGGGATCGCGCACCCAAAAACAAACCTAGTGGTTTTTTCTAACCAGCAAAACGCCTAGATTGCAAATACTTGTTGCCTTCCAATCGCCTTGCCGCACCGTGATGTCGTCAAATAAGCAACACTTGTGTACCGATCTTGGCCATACTGAACAGTTCCGAAATATGCTCGTTGTACAGGCCGATGCAGCCATTCGACGACTGGCGGCCGATTTTGCGCGTATCATGGGTGCCATGGATGCGATAGTATTTCCAGGACAAGTACAAAGCGTGCGACCCCAACGGGTTGTCCGGGCCTGGCGGAATATGGGCTGGCCACTCTGGATTCCGCTTGAGCATGTTTGGCGTCGGGCTCCAGCTTGGGCCTTCGACCAAACGGATCACACTGGTACGACCACGGCGGGTCAATTCATCGGTCAACGGCACGCTTGACGGGTACAATTTGTAAACGGTCCCATCCTCAGACCAGTAATGCAAAGCCCGTGATTGGGTATCGACCAAAATCGCCCCATTATTCAGGTTTGTGAAATACGGCTGCCAATCTACCGACCGGAAACTTGATATGTTACGAATTACCGGCGCTTCGGCTTCGGGGGCCGGGCGCAGCGGATCAACTTCGGGTTCAGTGGTCTGTGCCAGAACCGGCGACCCGATCAAAGCAGCGCCACCCGCAAGAAACCGGCGGCGTGTGGGGGCTAGAAACGATTTCTTTGACATATTCATACTCAATCTGTGATTACTGATACCGTATAGAGACGTATATTATGGCCAGAAAGCCGCAGTCGCAAATCAAACCGACGTCAGAACCCGTTCTAAACACTTTGTGAGTTTGAAACCTGGCTGTCTGCGCGGTAAGGGCAGTGGTAACAAATGCAAGTCAGGTTGGATCATGGTTCGAATTTTTTCCTTTATGTTGGTGTGTCTCGTGAGCCTAGCGGCCTGCGATCCCGGTTATGACAATTCAACATCGTCCAACGGGCTCTCTACCAAAGTTTATCGCATCCGCAATACAGACAAAGTGCAATTCCGCATGCTTGATTCGGTCAATGCCCTGCGAACAGCCGCCGAAGCGGGCGAAGTTGTGTTGAATGCCCAGCTAAATGCGGCTGCGGCGACTCACTCGCGGGATATGTCGGTACAGAACCGGCCATGGCATTTCGGATCGGACGGATCGTCGCCTTTGGACCGGGTACAACGGGCCGGATACGCCGGTAAAATGCTCGGCGAGAACATCTCGGAAACCTACGAGGCCGAACTGGAAACTCTTGGTGCATGGATGGAAGACCCGGGAACACGCGCCGTCATCATGGACCCAAAGGCCATCAATATCGGGTTCTCGTGGTTCCAGGAAAACAACGGCAAAATCTGGTGGACGCTGATAATGGGCAGCTAAGCCCGCAGCGAAATCACTGTTCCGGTCCGAACCATCGCATAAATCTGTTCAATCTCGCGGTTCTTCACCGCAATGCAGCCCGCGGTCCAGTCATCGCCTTTGGCTTTGAACTTATTCGGTTGGCCATGAATGAATATCGCACCCCCCGGTTTTTCGCCCAATGCCTGTGCCTTGGCCCGATCCGCAGTGTTAGGGTATGAAATTCCCAGCGACAGATGAAAGGCGCTGTTAGGATTGACCCGATCGATCAGATAGGTGCCTTCTGGCGTCTTACCATCGCCTTCGATCTTTTTGGCGCCAATTGGTGCAAACCCAAGATCGAATTTGTACTTTTTCAGCACCGAATTATTATGCATCAGGTACATCTGCCGCGCGCCTTTGTTCACCACAACCGAGGTGACGGTCGGGCCGTTATACGATTTAAATCTGCTGCTACCGCAACCGGCCAATGCCAGAATCGACAATGCACCAATACCAAAAACCCGTCTTTTCATGCCTAAACTCTGCCTGTTAACTATCTGACCAGATACTCTTGATCGCCAGTATATCAAAATCACGTTCTCATGAAACCCAGCGATTTTCAGCCTAAATCGTGAACGACGCGACGAGTTCGGTATGCGCGGACCACCTAAACTGATCCACAACCTGAACCCAATTCAAACTATACCCCGCCGCCACCAGCTGACTGGCGTCGCGCGCAAAGTTGACTGGATTACACGACACATAGGCCACCACAGGCACCTTTGCCTCGCAGATTTCGGCCACCTGGGCCTCAGCCCCGGCGCGTGGAGGGTCCAAAACAACCGCGTCCAACTTGGCCAACTCATCTGGCATCATCGGCCGCCGATATAAATCCCGCACCTCGGTTGTGACCTTTTTCAACCCCTTCGCCATTCGCCAACCCAGATCCAGCGCCTCGGTCATTTCCCGGTCACCCTCAACCGCATGAACCTCGGCGTCTTTCGCCAATGGCAGACTGAATGTGCCGCAACCGGCAAACAGATCGGTAATTTTCTTCGCGCCAGCGGTGATTTCGCGAACACTGGCCAACAATGCCGCCTCACCATCCCTGGTTGGTTGCAAAAACGACCCCGGAGGCGGAGCAACCTTGGCCGCACCAAACGTCTGCGTCGGAGGCGCCTTCATCGCGATCACATCCCCGTCCCAGGACAGGCGTGCCAACCCATGCTGTTCCATTGCCTGTGCCAGCATCAATTGCAGTGGCCCATCCAGCGGCTTACCGCCAGTCACGGATATATCCAGCCCGATATCAGACACGGTCATGGCCATGGTCAACACACCTTTGCGGCTGCCTACCTGCACAGCCAGCGCCTCGGCCACCGGGATGCCAGCGATCAAAACAGGGTCTAACAAATGGCAATCAGGGATTTCCACGATAACGCCCGAGGCACGCCCGTGAAACCCGGCCATCGCACCCTTTTTGGTCCGTCGCACCGCGAGGGTTGCACGCCGCCGCGAATACGCCGGCGAGGTAATGATCGGCCGCATTTCGGCCTTGAGGCCCTGCGCCGCCAATGCTGTGCGTACAATGCCCACCTTGAACTCTTCGACAAAGCTATCCGAAGCATGCTGTAACTGACAACCGCCGCAGGCCTTATAATGCCGACATGGCGGTTGCACCCGATCCGATGATGGGGTGACAATGCGGATGTCATTTAGCTGCGTGCCGTCCAGCGTGCCGGTAACGACCTCGCCCGGTAGGGTGCGTGGCGCATAGATCGGACCATCGGCGATCCCGTCGCCCTGATGCCCCAACCTGGTGATGCTATATTCTGTGTTCATCCCGCCTGATACATGCCTCAACCGCCAGACAAAAGACCCTAAAGCGTCTCGCATTGGACCCTGGCCAGCAGATAACGCGAAACCTGCGCTCAATTTGGGCGTAACGGGCGTTTCGCGTTCAATTCTAATTCAAACGGAACGAGAACTGCTTTATTCTGCCGCCTCTGTTCCAATGAACCCACCCGACTGCCGATTCCAGAAATTTGCGTACAACCCGTTTTGCGCCAGTAGGGTGTCATGCGAACCAACCTCAACAATCCGCCCCTGATCCATCACGATGATCCGGTCCATTTCGGACAACGTCGACAACCGATGCGCAATCGCCAGAACTGTTTTGCCCCTCATCACCCGATGCAGTGCGGTCTGGATCGACGCCTCGACCTCACTATCCAGCGCACTTGTTGCTTCGTCGAGCACCAAAATCGGCGCGTCTTTTAGAATTGCCCGCGCCAACGCTATCCGCTGCCGTTGACCGCCAGACAGTTTCACGCCCCGTTCGCCCAGGTTTGCCGCATAACCTTTGCGGCCTTTGTTATCCTCAAGATCAACGATGAAATCATGCGCCTCGGCCTGACGTGCGGCGGCGACCATCTGCTCCTCGGTTGCATCCGGACGCCCGTACAAAATGTTCTCGTGGGCGGAACGATTGAACATCGCGGTTTCTTGCGTGACCATACCAATCTGACGGCGCAGACTCTCTTGCGTCACACTGGACAGTTCCTGCCCATCAATCAATATTTGCCCGGATTCGCCTTTGTAGAGCCTTAACAACAGCGAAACCAACGTCGACTTACCCGCACCCGACGCCCCAACAATGCCAAGCTTTTCGCCAGCGGCAATTGTCAGATTAATCTCTTGCACGCCGCCCTCATCGCGACCATAGGCAAACGCCACATGGTCAAATACGATCTCTCCACTGGGCACATCCAGATCCGGTGCATCCGGCAAATCCACCAAACGGGTGCGCGGCGTCAGCGTGCGCATGCCGTCCTCAATCTCGCCGACATTGGCATAGATCGCCATCAGCGTGAAACTGACCCAGCCGGTCATTTGGGCGATGCGAATGGCGATGGCACCGGCGGCCACGATCTGCCCTTCGCTTGCCTGTCCCTTGCTGAACAACACCAGCGTCGTGCCGATCAGCAGCACCGGCAACAGGCCCGCCAGCGACATCAGGCTAAACCGGAACCCCGCCGCCAGATAGCCGAAATCCAACGCGCGTTGCCGAAACACCTTCATTGCATCCAATCCAGCGCGGTCCTCATGGTCTGCGTGGGCAAATAACTTGACCGTTTTGATGTTGGTAATCGTATCGACCACCTGCCCCGTCACCATCGCCCGCGCGCCGGCCCGGGCTGCGGCGCGGATCCGAATACGCGGCATGAACCAGCGGATCAGCGTGAAATAACCAACCAGCCAGACCAGAAACACCCCCGAAATTCGCGAATCAATCACCGTCAGCAACGCCAGTGACCCAATCAACGACGCCAACGCAAAGGCCACCACGTTGATCATCTCAGCAGCGACTTCGGTAACAGCCCGCGCCGTCTGCATCTGTTTCTGTGCAATACGACCAGCAAAGTCATCATCAAAAAAGCTCACCGATTGGCCAAGCGTCCAACGATGTAAGCGCGACAAAACCAGCGGGTTCAAATTTGGCTGCACGATGATTGCATTTGCCGATGCCGTCAGGCCAAACAACACCGGGCGTGCAAGAAGGAAAAACCCAATCCCAAGCGCAAAAAAACCTATGTTAGAGACTGAAAATATCTCGTCCGGTCCGCTGGCCACTGTCGTGTCTACAACAAGACCCAGCATAAACGCGGTTCCCGCCTCAAGTGCGCCAGCGGCCGCAGAAACCGCCGCCGCCAGCCACAATGCAGGCCACGCCCCCGACAGACACCAGCCCATAAATGCACGAAAGGTTTCCGGCGGCGGCCCATCCGCCGGGCGAAACGCATCAATCCAGTTTTCAATTTTCATTCCACAGCCTCGGTGTTCAAAAATCCACCCGATTGCCGCGCCCAGAACTGTGCGTACAGACCGTTCTGCGCCAACAACGCATCGTGGCTTCCTTCTTCGACAATCCGGCCCTGATCCATGACCAAAATACGGTCCATGCGCGCAATTGTTGACAAACGGTGGGCAATTGCGATGACAGTTTTGCCCTTCATCATGCCATAAAGCGTGTCCTGAATTGCCGCTTCCACCTCGCTATCTAGGGCACTTGTCGCTTCGTCCAACAGCAAAATCGGCGCGTTTTTCAGGATCACCCGGGCCAATGTCACCCGCTGTCGCTGACCGCCAGACAATTTAACGCCACGCTCGCCGACCTGCGCATCATAGCCCTGTCGCCCCTGTGGATCGACCAGATCACCGATGAACTCATGCGCTTCGGCCTGACGCGCGGCGGCGATCACCTGTTCTTCGGTTGCATCGGGTCGCCCGTACAAAATGTTGTCGCGCACTGACCGGTGCATCAACGAACTGTCCTGTTGCACCATACCAATCCGCAGCCGCAGGCTATCCTGCGTCACGCGAGCAATGTCCTGCCCATCAATCAAAATCCGCCCGGTTTCTGCGTCGTAGAACCGCAACAACAGTTTGACCAAAGTCGATTTACCAGCGCCAGACCGCCCGATCAGGCCAATTTTTTCACCCGGCTGGATGGTCAGATTGATTTTGTCCAACCCGCCAGTTCCACGCCCATAATGATGCGACAGGTTTTCAAGATCTATCCGCCCGTTGGCCATTTCCAGCGGCTTAGAGCCTTTGTTGTCTATCAAATCGATCGGCTGTGCGATGGTCTCCATACCTTCGGCGACCACACCCAATTGACGGAAAAACGTGGTTAAGGACCACATGATCCACCCGGTCATGGCGTTCAATCGCAAGGTCAGCGCCGTCGCCGCCGCGACCACCCCAACCGAGGCCTGACCCTGCATCCACAAATAGACAGCCCAGCCAACAACACCAACAATCAGAAACCCATTCAGCGTCACCAGCACAATATCCATCGTGGTATAGATGCGCATTTCGGTGAAAAACGTCCGGCGCGTGTTCTCGATCGCCTCTTTTGCATAGGCGAGTTCGTTGTCGTGATGGGCGAACATTTTCACCGAATGGATATTGGAATAGGCATCCACCACCCGCCCCGTCACAGTCGAGCGTGCATCCGATGCCGCCTTGGACGCCGGGCCAACCCGTTTGATCGTCCAGCGAATAAGCCCCGTATAAAACGCAAACCATATCACCAACGGAATCAACAATCGCACGTCAGCAACCCACAGCAAAACTGCCGCGCCAATCAGATAGGCCAATGAGAACGAAATCGCGTCGAACACCTGAAACACCACTTCGCCGGCAGCGGGTGGCGTTTGCATGATCCGGTTGGCAATGCGTCCGGCAAAGTCGTTCTCAAACCAGCCAACCGATTGACGCAACACATGTTTATGCGCCCGCCAGCGGATCAACGTGCCGAAATTTGGCAACAACGCGTTGTTCAAAAACAACACATCCAGCACATGCAATGCGGGGCGAATGAACAGAATAAAAAGCGCCAACAGGATGAATTCGGTGCCATGATCGGCCCAAACTTGTGCTGGAGCACCGGTCAAAAGGTCAACAACGCGACCCATATAAAAGATCAGGACAATCTCGACAGCGGCGACAACGATCGACAGTATACCGGCCCAGATCAACACAGTGCGAAATGGCCGGGCATAGTCCATCATGAACGGCCAAATCTTGGTCGGCGGGCGATCCTGTTCGGGAAAATCACAATAGGGGTCAACAAGGTTTTCGAAATATCGAAACATATCGGTCGCTCCTCTCAGAGCTATAGGGACGTGCAATGCAGGGTGATTTTAGCCAATCACCCGGACGGAAACCGGATAATCAGCCGTGGCTGTACCAGATCCCGTAATACATGCGCAGTCCTCCGTATTTGTTTCTAATGCATGAATACTGCACATGTGCAGCATTGTCACGCCCCGTCATTCAGTGAGCAGGTCGTCGCGCGTCAAACAAAAACCGGATGCGATCCATGTTTGCGTCAGATCAGCCAGCTTTTGCCCCAGTTCTGGGCCTTTGAACGCTGGCATCAAGTCTTTGGCCTTTATCGGGAATTCCGCGCCAGACCCGACCTGAATTGCCCGCAAATCAATCGGATTCCACGGCTGTTCCAACAACGCAGATCGCAGCAATAATGCATCACTTGCCTCGTCGAATTTCAGCCGATAGCCCAATTCCCCCGGCCCCATCGTTCCAATCGCGGCCTCGCGCAATCGCCCAACCTTGGCCAATTGCGCCTTGCTTAGTCGCAACCCATCTGCGCCGCCCAGCGCCGCCAGTCGGCGCATCGCATCCGGAGCTGTTTTGGTTAGGGATTCCAAATGAATCAACGGCCCAAGCGCACGATCATCTGCGCCGATCAAAATCCGCGCCAAAACTCCGGTCTGGCGCATCACCGCGACCGATTGCGACGGATCAGCAGCGTTCAGTAATTTGACCATTTCCGCGCCAACACGCTCAGCCGAAAGCTGCACTAGCCCATCCAGGTTTTCCGCAATTGCGGCCAACGCATCGGCATCAAACCCCCTATTAGGGTCTCCATACCACGCCTGAAACCGAAAATACCGCAACGACCTCAGGTAGTCCTCTTGTATCCGCGCCGTCGCGCTGCCGATAAACCGTACACGCCTTGCAACCAGATCAGGCAGGCCGCCAAGCGGGTCAATCACCACACCATCAATCCCGGCATATAACGCATTCATGGTGAAATCACGCCGTGCTGCATCGTCTTGAATGGTGTCGGAAAACGCCACGACTGCACGCCGACCATCTGTTGCCACGTCGCGCCTAAAGGTGGTTACCTCGTGTGGGATGCCGCCTTTGATCAACGTCACCGTACCGTGATCAATGCCGGTTGGGATCGCTTTGATCCCTGCCGCTTTGGCCAACTCTATCACCGTTTCCGGGTGCGCATCCGTGGCGATATCAACATCGCTTACCGGCACACCCAGCAACGCATTACGCACGCAGCCACCAACAAACAGCACCTGGGCGCCCCCGACAGACAACGCCGAAAACACCGCCTGTGTGTGGGGGTTACTTAACCATTTTCCGTGAACCAGGGTCATGTTTCCATCCGGGCAGCCAACCCTCGCAACATGCGCGCCGTGGCCCCCCAAATATAATAGGGACCGTAGGGTACCGTAAAGAAATACCGCCAAGCTCCGCGCCAGCGACGCGATTGAATGATGTAATTTTCCGGGTTCAACAGATGCGTGAGAGGCACATGAAATACCTCTTCAACCTCGCCGGGATCAGCCACAGTGTCAAACGGGTCGGTCAAAATTGCCAGCACCGGGGTCACCAGAAACCCCGTGACAGTTTCATGGATCGGCAGTGTGCCCAGAACCTGTGGCAAACCAGCGGGCAACCCGATCTCTTCATCTGCCTCGCGCAGCGCCGCAGCAGTCACGTCGGCATCAGTTTCTTCCTGCTTACCACCGGGAAACGAAATCTGCCCCGGATGGTGTTTCAGGGTAGAGGATCGTTTTGTGAGAATGACATGTGGCGTTTCCCCGGTCAGATCGACCGCAATCAACACACCAGCAGGACGCAGTTTGCGCCCCTTTGGCAGCACCATTTCCGGGTTCAGATCGAAATCTGATGATCCATGTCCCGGTGCGATCAAAGCTTTGCGGAGAATGGCGACTGTATCAGTCACCCGCGTTTTCCGCCTCAAACCCAACCGTGGCCGGATCTAGGGCATAATGCGCGCTACAAAACTGGCAATCAGCGGTGACGCTGCCCTCATCTGTGACCATCGTGCCGATATCTTTGGCCGAATAGATCGACAGGCTCTGGCGCACGCGATCCTCAGAGCAGGTACAGCCAAACCGAACCGCCTGTGCATCAAACACCCGCGGCGCTTCCTCGTGGAACAACCGAAGAAGAAGATCCGCGGGAGACACAATTGGTCCGACCAGCTCCATTTCCTCGACCGTATTAAGCAGAATGTTCACCCGGTTCCAGTTTTCGCCTTCTTCACTATCGACCAAATCGGTCGCCACAAGAGTTTCACCCTCGCCGGGCTCTTTGGCGACAAAGGGCGATGCTTTGGGCATTTGCTGCAACATGATCCCGCCAGCACGCCAATGTTCGGGCGCGTTCGGAGCAGATGCGCGCCCGAAACTTAACGAAAACCGCGTTGGCAGCTGTTCGGATTGGGCAAAATACGCCTCGGCGCATTTGCTTAGCGTATCACCGGTCAGCGCCGTGATACCTTTGTATGGCTCGGTGCCTTTGCCCTGATCCAGCATCACCGCGAAATAACCAGTGCCGATCTGATCCATTGGACCACCCGAAACCAATTGATCCGCGTCATAGCTGGCATAGGCTCTGATCCGCGCTGGCTCGCCTTCGGCTGTGGGCGCAAAATAGTCCGTCGCGATCATCCGCACCGGGCCATCTGACTGCACTTGCAACGACAATTTCCACCGCAATTTAATCGTTTGCCCGATCAACGCCGTCAGCAGGGCCATTTCGGCCACCAGGGCTTCAACTACCACCGGGTAATTATGCTGTTTTAGAATTCCATCAAGCACGCCATCCAAACGGGCCACGCGGCCACGCATATCGGGCGCATCAAGCTGAAAGGGCAGGACGGTATCGTCCCACGCGATTTTAGATCCAAGAGTCATGGGGTTTCCTTACACGCCACAGATTGGCATACCGCCCTATATAGGTGCAACTTGCGGCGTTGAAAGGGCTATCAGATGATTAGACGTTTTGGGGCCAGTCCCGAACCCGGCAAAACCTATCGTCGTCGCGCCGGTGCCTATGCGCTTTTGCCTCGTGACGGATTGCTTTTGTTAACCGCTCAATACGACCCAATGCCAGACGTGCAACTGCCCGGAGGCGGCATCGATCCCGGTGAATCCCCCACTGCTGCCCTGCACCGCGAAGTGTTTGAGGAAACTGGGTGGCACATCGCACAACCGCGCAAAGTTGGCGTGTTTCGTCTGTTCACTTTTATGCCCGAATACGATCTCTGGGCCGAGAAGATCTGCCATATTTACATGGCCCGCCCGACATTGTGCAAAGGTCCACCGGTTGAACCGAACCACGAAGCCCTTTGGATGGCGCCGGACGTTGCTGTCCAAATGCTCAAAAGCCCCGGAGATCGACATTTCGCCAGCTGGCTGGCCGCCCGCAAGGCCACGTTCTGAATTCAAATTAATATCTCTTTAAATTCAATGCACTTCATAGCCCAGCATTAGCCGGTAAATAAACATTTTACCTGACATTCGGCCGTCAAATAGGAGACGGCTATGGCGTTGGTATTTTACGCAGTTGATAATGAATTTGCCACTTCGACGGGCGGCAATGTTGGGACCTACTCAAAACCTTCGATCTTTGATTACCCCCCTCAGGGCTCAGAGGATCTGGAGGTTACGGTCACTGACGGCAGTGGCGATCCACGCGTATTTGAAATTGGCGATACCTATGATGTCCACTGGGGCGGGCGAGGCGGCGGCGGCAGCATTTTGAACGCCGTAGTTTTACGGTCGGATGCGGCGCCCGGTAGGAGCGCTGGTATAATTGTTCTGTCAGGAGTCGATCAAAACGGTAATCCAGCAGAAATCATCTGGACGCCAGAATTCAACCTCGAGAGATGGTATTGGGACAGCTTTAATCCATACAACCAGCCCGAGTTTTACACCGATGATCGGCAGCCATCCTATACCCATTCCTTTGTTTGTTTTGCATCTGAAACCCGGATTGAAACACCAGCCGGGCCAAGGCAGTCCGCCCATTTGCACGCGGGGGATTTGGTCATGACCCACGATGGTGGCGCTTTGCCCATTCGCTGGATCGGGCACCGGTTGGGTCCAGGAATCGGCACCGGCGCCCCGGTTGTTTTCGACACTGGCAGCATCGGCAATACACGCCCCATCCGGCTATCCCAACAACATCGCATTCTGATCCGTTCGGCGCGTGCGCAACTTCTTTTTGGCTCTGATGAGGTGTTTGTACCAGCCAAGGCCTGTGTAAATGGCCGCAACATTCGGATCATACCATGTCCGCGAATTTGTTTTGTTCAGTTTCTATTGTCCGACCATCAGGTTCTGTTTGCTGAAGGGGCAGAATGTGAGAGCCTGTTTTTAGGCGATATTGCCCTAAATGTCATCAGGGCAGACCCTGATTTCAATATCTTGCAAAGCCACCCAGATACAGCAGTAAAACACGATACGACCGCCCGTCCCGTTTTGACAACCAATGAGGCCCGCATGTTGACTGGTTCGGGACTAAGGTATCGCCCGCCTGCTCAGTACAAAATTGCGATTTAAACCTCTGGTGACAAAATCAAAGCTCTTTTGAGATTTGGCAAACCGGCCTCACAATTGTCGTCCATGTAGATATGCATAAAGCGGCTATGATTCGGGGGAAAATCCCTGTGAAAATCCGGGGTTTGCCGACAATTTCATTGTTGCTTATACCGTACATGTTGACCTTGTACTGACCTTCACCAGCAAGAGTTAATAGCCGTCATACTCAAACAAAATCGCCGACACATCGTCATCTATCCCATCCTCTGGGGACGCCGATCGGGTCAGGGCCCAGAACAGGTCATCCAGAAATTCCTGCCCCGACTGCCCATGCGAGCATTCCCGGATCAGATCAACCAACCCATCCTCTTCCAGCATCTGGCCGTTTTTCATCAGACACTCGGTAAACCCATCAGAATACAGCAACAGACGGTCCCCAGGCTCTAGCACCGTTTCGAATTGATCAAACGGCACGTCTGGCAAAAGCCCAATCGGAAATCCGCCTTCGCCAATGAATTCCGCCCTTCCATCCCGACGTAGAACCAACGGGTGCGGGTGACCTGCTTGTATCAATTGCAACCGTCCGGTGCGTAAATCAGCAGTGGCATAGGCTAGGGTAAAATACTCTTCGATCCCGGTATCGACAAGCAATCTTGAATTCAGCAATCGCGCCACTTTTTCGGGATGCCGCAACGTATGTGGCTGACCTTCATGCGCCTCCATCCCGACATTCTGATCAAAATACATGCTGCTTAGGTATCCACCCAGCCGTGCCGTCATCATTGCCGACGTGATCCCGTGCCCGGACACGTCGATGCTATAAAATCCGACCTGATCTTGAGCTGGCGAAAACATGCCAACCAGGTCACCTCCGATGTGCCCGCAAGGCTTTAGCAACAGGCTAACCTGGGCCGCACCAAAATCACGTGAGCGATCCGGGACCAGAGATTCCTGAATTTTCTTGGCCTGAATCAGATCCTTATCAATCTTATCATACGCCGCCTGCAGTTGTCCCAACGTCTCTGATATCACGCGGTTCTTGGCAGATAATTCCTTCTGCATCCCGAAAATTCGGTCACCTGCAGTGATTCGCGCCCGTAGTTCGCCGGAATTCACCGGTTTTGTCAAAAAATCATCTGCTCCAGCATCCAGCCCTTGCGCCACATCGTTCTTCTCACTTTTTGAGGTGAGCAAGATGAAATACCCGTATCCGTCTCGCGGCAATTCCCGAAACGTCCGACAAAATTCCAGCCCATCCATCCCCGGCATCATCCAATCGCTAAGCACTAGATCAGGCATCGTTTTGGCACATATCTCCAACGCACTTTCACCACTATCCGCCTCAAAAATCTCAAATCCCCACTTCTTGAGAAAGCTTACCAGAATCCGACGCTGTAACCGACTGTCGTCCACAACCAAAACTCGACGAATCTCACCGGGCATTTTTTGTACGCTATCCAGAATTTTAGCTGTCGAAAACACCGCTTCACCTCATTGCCAAACGCCGCACTTCTACGACCTAGCCACTATTCGCGATCCGCGTTAACAGTTTGTGAAAGTTAAAATTATTCTTGTTTGACCACCCAAGTTAACGATTTATTTAACCGCTTCCCCTCTATTTAATTTGTGGGGGCGCGGGAATTGGTAGGTGGATGATGATCCAATGGGCGCGGATAAATGAATTACGGGACGAAATTGGGGCCGAAGATTTTGATGAGGTCGTCGACCTTTTTCTCGAAGAAGTAGAAGAGGCCATTCAGGAGTTGTCAGTAGATTCGACGGCCAATCAGATGGAACAACATTTGCATTTCCTTAAAGGCAGTGCACTGAACCTCGGGTTTCGAACGTTTTCCGACCTTTGTCAGGACGGTGAACGAAGGTCTGCGAAAGGAGAAACCGGGACTATAGACCTTGCGGCAATTATTGATGGATTTGAAAGATCTAAAACCATGTTCATTGCTCAGCTTCCCGAAATGTTGTCCGTATAGGGACAAAACGGAAAACCTTGTGCCATCGCCGTGCTAGAGCTGGCTTGCCCCGCCCCGCAAAACCAGCTAATTCGCAGCCGATACATGCAAGAGGAAGCCCAGATGTCCGCACCAAAAAAAGTTGTCCTTGCCTATTCAGGCGGTCTTGATACTTCGATTATTTTGAAATGGTTGCAGATAGAATATGGCTGCGAGGTTGTGACCTTTACTGCCGATCTAGGTCAGGGAGAAGAGCTCGAACCGGCGCGTGCCAAGGCTGAAATGATGGGCGCGTCCAGCATCTATATCGAAGATGTCCGCGAAGAGTTCGTCCGCGATTTCATATTCCCAATGTTCCGCGCAAATGCACTGTACGAAGGGTTGTATCTGCTTGGCACTTCTATCGCGCGCCCGCTGATTTCCAAACGTTTGGTCGAAATTGCCAAAGAAACCGGAGCCGACGCTATCGCCCATGGGGCCACCGGTAAAGGCAACGATCAGGTGCGGTTTGAACTTAGCGCCTATGCATTGGACCCCGATATCAAAGTCATCGCGCCTTGGCGTGAGTGGGATTTATCGAGCCGGACCAAACTTCTTGAATTTGCTGAATTGCACCAAATTCCAATCGCAAAAGACAAACGAGGTGAAGCACCGTTTAGTGTTGACGCCAATCTGCTGCACACATCGTCCGAAGGCAAAGTGCTAGAAGATCCAGCCGTCGAGGCGCCCAATTATGTATATCAGCGCACCGTCAATCCCGAGGACGCACCGAACACCCCGGAATTCATCGAAATTGGTTTTGAACAAGGCGACGCAGTTAGCATTAATGGCGAAGCGATGTCACCCGCCACGATCCTGACCAAACTGAATGAAATTGGCGGCAAACACGGCGTCGGGCGGCTTGATCTGGTCGAGGGTCGGTTTGTTGGCATGAAATCACGCGGTGTCTATGAAACACCGGGCGGCACTGTCCTGCTCGAAGCACATCGCGGCATCGAGCAAATTACACTCGACCGTGGCGAGGCGCATCTAAAGGATGAACTGATGCCGCGTTATGCTGAGCTAATTTACAACGGCTTCTGGTTCAGCCCCGAACGCGAAATGCTGCAAGCCGCGATTGATCGCAGCCAACGTCACGTGACCGGGACCGTGCGGCTAAAACTTTACAAAGGTTTGGCACGTACAGTCGCCAGATGGTCCGATCATTCGCTGTATTCCGAGGAGCACGTAACGTTTGAGGACGACGCCGGCGCCTATGACCAAAAGGATGCCGCCGGGTTTATCAAACTGAACGCACTTCGTTTGCGTCTGATCGCCATGCGGGATCTTCGGTTACAAAAGTAGGGCCTTTAGGTCTGCACCATCCGTAGATTTCAGTGCGGCAACAAAACATTGCGTCGCAACGCTTCATAGGCGGGTAACGCCGCAGCGCACAAAGGTTTAAGGTTATCTGGCAGGTTCGGCAATACGGCCTCTGGCCCAGCAAACCCCCGACTTTTGTGCACTGCGCCATACCAATGATGCGCCCAGATACCATCCTCGGGCCGCCCACCGGCGGGCCAGTGCAGCATATCCAACGTGAATGGCAATCCAATTTCTGCGCATAGTTTTTGCAGCATCTGTTCTGGGTTAGCGCGAATATCAAAGCTGTCCACAACCACACCACCAAACCGTTCATACAACGCCAATTGCTGGTGAAACCCGATATCGTCCAGGGTTGGGCTTTGCCGTTTGGCGGCATAACTGGCGATAACCCGCGCAGGATGGCGTATCAGATGAATATTAACGCATTCTGAAATCCAGCCCGTCGGAACCCCGTCAATCATGTGATGCGGCATATGTTTCATATAAAAATGCGGTTTGTCGTCAGGAATTGGCCCGATGCAGGCGGCCGCGACCCGGGTTGCATCTGTATCGTGCGCCGCAGTAATTTCCGCGGTTACAGGATGATCCAAACCGGTCTCTGCAAGATATGGCGCATAAAACGGTTCATCCCAAACGGCACAATCCCCGCGCGCAGCAAAACTGTACATCATCGCCGTCGACATATTGCGTGGCCCGGACCACATCGCAATACGCATCAGGCAGTTTCCATCTGAATTAGAGCCTTATACAGATCGCGAATACGCTGAGTCACCGGCCCCATACCACCGGTCCCGATCTGACGCCCGTCAATCTCGCTTACCGGAGTTTGCGCGCCAAACGTTCCGGTCAAAAACGCCTCGTCTGCGCCATATGTGTCGACGAGCGAATAGTTCCTCTCATACACTGGCATGTCGTTGGCTCGGCACAGATCAATCACCTTTTGCCGGGTAATTCCGTTCATGCAATAATCACCGGTCGACGTCCAAACCGCGCCTTTACGCACAATGAAAAAGTTACAGGCATTGGTGGTATTCACAAAGCCATGCACATCCAGCATCAATGCCTCATCCGCCCCGGCCTTTTCCGCGGCTATACAGGCCAGAATGCAATTCAGTTTGGAATGTGAATTCAGTTTCGGATCCTGCGTCATCGGCAGCCCGCGCTGATGCGGAACCGTTGCGAGCCTTATGGGGCGCGGCAACTTGGGCTGCGAATGTTCAACGATGATGACCAAAGTCGGGCCCCAACGGCTAAGCGCCGGATGTTGAAATGGTCGTATTTTCACCCCACGGGTCAGCATCAATCTGGCATGAGCATCAGACATCATGTCGTTGGCATTTTGTGTCTCTAACAAGGCCGAAATGACGCCATTTCTATCCAGTCCAACATCCAAATCAATCGCTTTTGCTGCTTCAAACAACCGATCCATATGTTCGTCCAGAAATGCCCAACGCCCGTTGTGCAATCGCAACCCTTCCCAGACGCCATCCCCCAACATGAATCCACTGTCATACACACTGACAACCGCCTGTGCCTTGGGCACAATCCGTCCATTCAGGTAAATCAGAATATTCTCGTTACGCGCATCGTCCTGCGCCTGATGGGTGGTCATCTTATCTGTCATGGTCGCCTCCTGTCCGGTGACAGCTAGGCCTGTGTTGCCCGAACTCCAAGGGGTAAATTCCGCTCACCACCGCGTGACAAACGATGTCAGCCCATTGCGGCCAGCACTTGTATCGTGTTTCGGTATGGGCAGGAGAATGCACGATGACCTTTATAAATGATTTCAAACCCCTCGCCTTGGCACTTTTGATTGCGATTGCAGGAATCGCCCGATGTGGCGCGGCATCTGCGGCTGACTTGGAAACGTTAACCGTTGCTGGCGGATGTTTCTGGTGTGTCGAAGCCGATTTTGAAAAGGTAGATGGTGTAACCGAGGCCGTTTCGGGGTTCACCGGTGGGACGTTGAAAAACCCAACGTACAAAGCTGTCACCGCTGGCGGCACGGGCCACTATGAAGCGGTGGAAATCACCTTTGATCCTGCAATTGTATCCCGTGAAATTTTACTGAACATGTTTTTCCGGTCTGTCGATCCTACGGATGCAGGCGGTCAGTTCTGTGATCGTGGACCCAGCTATCGCACAGCCATTTTCGTCTCTAACCCAGACGAAAAGGCCCTTGCTGAGCAGACCAAGGCAGAATCGATGACCGCGCTTGGCCAGACAATTGTCACACCAATCCTGTCGGCAAAACGATTCTATCCTGCCGACGAGTTTCACCAGAACTATTACAAAGGCACCAAGCTGTTGTTGACGCGTTTCGGCCCCAAGCGACAGGATGCCGCCTATAAACGCTATCGTAAATCTTGCGGCCGCGACAAACGGGTCAAACAATTGTGGGGCAGCGCCGCGCCCTTTGTCCACGGCTGACACTTTCGCCTTTCGCCACCCGCACCGGATTTGTAAGGTCGTGCAAATCTGAACACCGGGGGTAAATCGTGACCGTCACACCAATGATGGCGCAGTATCTGGACATCAAAGCGTCGCATTCCGATGCGCTGCTGTTTTATCGCATGGGCGATTTCTACGAGATGTTCTTTGATGATGCAGTCGCCGCCTCCGAAGCCCTTGATATTGCGTTAACCAAACGCGGCAAACATGACGGCGCCGACATCCCGATGTGCGGTGTCCCGTTTCGTGCAGCCGAAGGCTATTTTCTGACGCTGATCCGCAAAGGCTTTCGTGTTGCGGTTTGTGAGCAGATGGAAAACCCTGCTGAGGCCAAGAAAAGAGGCGCAAAGTCAGTGGTAAGACGCGAAGTCGTCCGCCTTGTCACACCCGGAACCCTGACCGAAGACACCCTATTACAGGCCCGTCAAAACAACTTTTTGGCCGCTTACGCTTTGGTCCGCGACCAAGGAGCCCTCGCCTGGGCGGACATCTCGACCGGGGCATTCCATGTGATGCCAATTGTTGGCGCTCGCCTTGCTCCAGAACTCGCACGGTTGATCCCGTCGGAATTGATCGCGGTCGAAGCGTCAGAGGCATTGAACGAGACCCTGAGCGACCTAAAAATCTCGCTGACAATATTGGATCGGTCGTGTTTTGACAGCACCGCAGCGGAACGCCGAATCCTGGATTTGTTTTCTGTCGATACGCTGGACGCATTTGGCAGCTTTAGCCGTGCAGAAATCTCGGCGATGGGTGCGTTGATTGACTATCTCGACACCACACAAAAGGGAAAATTACCTCTACTTTCCCCGCCAATCCGCGATTTCGCCGACCGAAACGTCCAAATTGATTCCGCTACCCGCCGAAACCTTGAACTGACGCGATCCTTGGACGGCGCCCGAACCGGAACACTGCTATCCGTCATTGATCGGACCGTAACACCAGGCGGTGCACGCCTGTTGGAGCAACGCATTTCAAGCCCCTCACGGGTACTGGACGTGATCCATACACGTCTGTCTGCCATCAGCTATTGCGTTGAACAGAGTCGTATTTCCGCAGATATACGAGCCTCCTTGCGCCAATCCCCCGACATGGACCGCGCCCTGTCCCGCCTGTCATTGGACCGTGGCGGTCCGCGCGATCTCGCTGCAATCCGCAATGGGTTGGAACAGGCAGAGGTGATTGCGAGTTCCTGCGCCAACACCGATTTGCCTAAGCTGATTGCCACGGCCACAGACGATCTGATCGGCTTTGATGATCTGATCGCCCTTCTGGACGAAGCTATGATTGCAGATCCGCCGATTTTGGCCCGCGATGGTGGTTTCATCGCCACCGGATACGACGGTGAATTGGACGAGGCGCGCACCCTGCGGGACGAAGGCCGGTCTGTCATTGCCGGGCTGCAACAACAATACGCCAGCCATACCGGTATTTCTTCGTTGAAAATCAAACATAACAACGTGCTTGGCTATTTTATCGAGACCACTGCCACCCATGCCGAAAAAATGCTGTCCGAACCGTTTTCCCAATCCTACATCCACCGCCAAACCACCGCCAATCAGGTACGGTTTACAACCGTCGATCTGGCCGAGATGGAGACCAAGATTCTCAATGCTGGTGGTCGGGCCCTCGATATCGAAAAACGGCTCTATGAAACGCTAAAAGCTGCTGTTTTGGCCATCGCGCCACGTATTACCCTTGCCGCAAGAGGCCTCGCTGAAATTGACCTAACGGCGGGCCTTGCCGATCTGGCCCAGGGTGAAAATTGGTGTAAGCCCGACGTTGATAATACCCGTGCCTTTAATATCGTTGGCGGCCGTCATCCCGTTGTCGAGCAGGCCTTGCGGCGGCAATCCGGCAACAATTTCATCGCCAATAATTGTGATCTCAGCGCTGGAAAAAATGCTGCCATTTGGCTGTTAACTGGCCCTAACATGGCTGGTAAATCCACATTTCTGCGCCAAAATGCTTTGATCGCCTTACTTGCGCAAATGGGCAGCTATGTACCCGCTGAATCCGCTCACATTGGCCTGATCAGCCAATTGTTCAGCCGTGTTGGCGCGTCTGATGATCTCGCGCGTGGACGATCCACCTTTATGGTCGAGATGGTAGAAACCGCCGCCATTCTGAACCAGGCAGACGACCGTGCCCTTGTGATCCTGGATGAAATTGGTCGTGGCACGGCCACGTATGATGGTCTTTCTATCGCTTGGGCGACGCTGGAACACCTGCACGCCAGCAACCGATCGCGCGCATTATTCGCCACGCATTACCATGAATTGACAGCCCTCGCAGGCAATCTCGACGGGGTTGAAAACGCCACTGTCGCGGTCAAGGAATGGGAAGGCGAAGTAATCTTTCTGCACGAAGTTCGCAAAGGCGCCGCCGACCGATCTTACGGAGTGCAGGTTGCAAAACTCGCCGGGCTGCCTGCGTCCGTCGTTGAACGCGCCCGTGTTGTCCTGGAAATATTGGAAAAGGGCGAACGCGAAAGCGGTGCCGCGAAAAAGACACTCATCGACGATTTACCGCTGTTTGCCGTCCAATCAACACCGCCGCCGCCCAAATCAACACCGGCCCACGATATGTTGGAAAACATCCATCCGGATGAACTGACCCCACGCGAGGCGCTGGACGTGCTTTACAAATTAAAAGAGGCCGCCAAATCCTGACGGCCCCTTTAAATTCTTCTCGTCCAAAATACCTCCGCCGGAGGCTCCTGAACTGGCCAGTTATCCCGCCGGTGTAGAGGACACGCCAACCTGCGCAGGTCGCAACAACCGATCATGCAGGAAAAAGCCCTCGGCCGCGACCTGAATAATCTCGCCTGAAACTGTTCCCGGCACCGGCGCCTCAAACATCGCCTGATGCACCTGCGGATCAAACCGATCGCCAACTTGTGGTGCGATCACTTCGATACCGTACTTTTGAAACACACTTAGCAATTCGCGCATTGTCAGTTCAATGCCCTCAAACAACGCCGCCGAGGCCTGCCGTTGCTCTGCTGTCGCCGCTTGGATTGCGCGCTTCATGTTGTCATAAACCGGCAGCATATCGCGTGCCATTTTCGATCCGCCATATTGCTCGGCTTCTCGGCGATCTTTTTCAGACCGCTTGCGCGAGTTTTCGGCATCCGCCAAAGCCCGGATAAACCGGTCTTTGTACTGATCTCGATCGGCCCGCACCTGGTCCAATTCCAACGCTTGGTCATCAATCTCCATCAATTCATCCGCCAGCTCTTCGGCCATTGCGGAATCAATATCATCAAGGAAATCGTCATTCTTGGGTTCAGCCATCTTACACCTCTAGCCTCGTTCGGAAATCAGCCGTCCCACCAGCTGTGCCGTATAGTCAACAATTGGCACGATCCGTCCGTAATTCAGACGCGTGGGTCCAATGACCCCGACCGCGCCAATAATCTTGCGATCAGCGTTCATATAAGGAGAAACGACCAAAGAGGAACCCGAAAGTGAAAAAAGTTTGTTCTCAGAGCCAATAAAAATGCGAACACCTTCGCCTTCTTCGGTCAGTTCTAAAAATTCAGCGATATCTCGCTTGCGTTCGAGGTCGTCAAACAGCAACCGAATACGATCCAGCCCTTCATCTGCATCGCTTTCGCCCAACAGATTCGCCCGACCGCGTACGATCAAACGTGCCGATTCTTCGCCCTCGCTGTCCCAAATTGCCATACCGCCTTCGATCATGTCGCGCGCAAGGCTATCAATTTCTTGCCGCCGTGATACGATTTCGGTCTGAATGACGCCTTGCACCTCACCCAGCGTCCGCCCCTCGATCAGCGCATTCAGGAAATTCGCGGCTTCGCGCATCGAACTTGGCGTTTGCCCAGGCGGCGGCGTGAACAGGCGGTTTTCCACATGCCCATCCGAGAATACCAAAACCACCAAAGCACGGGTTTTGCCCAGTGAAACAAACTCAATATGCTTGATTTCAGCCTGGTGCTTTGGCGTCAAAACCAAAGACGCGCTGTGTGTCACCCCCGACAAAGCTGAGCCAATACGATCCAGCATATCACCCACATCTGACGTGTTACTGGTTAGCGTTGCATCAATCTTTTCGCGATCCGCTGCATTTAGGTCCCCAACCTCAAGCAAGCCATCGACAAACATCCGCAACCCAATTTGGGTCGGTATACGCCCGGCACTGACATGCGGGCTGCCCAACAGTCCCAAATGCTCCAGATCCTGCATCACATTGCGCACCGTCGCCGCACTGACCTTTTCGCTCAGGGTCCGCGTTAGCGTCCGGCTGCCCACAGGTTCACCGCTGTCCAGATAGGATTCAACCACGCGGCGAAACACTTCGCGCGACCGGTCATTCATTTCGTCCAAAATTTTCGTAGCGTCATTCATACACGCCATTAAAGTCCACACGTCACAAAGGTCAATCGGGCTTGCATAGATACCCCTGTGAACGGTATCCCCTCCGCAACCATTCAAAGGACAGATTATGCGACCTTCAGGACGAGAATTGAACCAGATGCGCGCCGTTTCAATCGAAACCGGCTTTACTAAACACGCCGAGGGCTCTTGCCTGATTAAAATGGGCGACACACATGTCCTGTGCACCGCCACCGTCGAGAGCCGCGTACCGTCATTTATCAAGGGCTCTGGCCTTGGCTGGGTCACCGCAGAATACGGCATGTTGCCCCGCGCCACCAACACCCGCATGCGCCGCGAGGCAGCCGTCGGCAAACAAGGTGGTCGCACCGTCGAAATTCAACGCCTGATTGGGCGTGCCCTGCGCGCCGGTGTTGATCGTGTTGCCCTGGGCGAACGCCAGATTACTATCGACTGTGATGTTCTGCAGGCCGATGGCGGCACCCGTTGCGCCTCGATCACCGGTGGTTGGATCGCGTTGCGGTCGGCCGTGAACAGACTGATGAAAATTGGCGATGTTATCACCGATCCATTGGTTGATCCGGTCGCAGCCGTGTCCTGCGGAATTTATGCCGGTCAACCCCTACTTGATCTGGATTACCCAGAAGACAGCGAAGCCGGCGTTGACGGTAACTTTATCATGACCGGGTCCGGCAAGCTGATCGAAGTTCAGATGTCCGCCGAAGGATCAGTATTTTCGCGCGATCAGATGAACGATCTTATGGACCTTGCCGAAAAGGGCGTTGCAGAACTGGTTATTGCCCAAAAAGCCGCCACCGCATGACTCGCAAATTCACCGGTGAAAAGCTGCTGATAGCTACGCACAACCAAGGCAAGCTTGACGAAATGCGCGCCTTGCTTGCGCCTTATGGCGTGATCGTCACCGGTGCGGCCCAGTTGGGCTTGCCTGAACCAGACGAAACCGAAACAACATTTATCGGTAACGCCCGGATCAAGGCACATGCCGCAGTTAAAGCCACCGGCCTTCCTGCGCTATCTGACGATTCGGGCATTGAAATTGACGCTTTGAACGGCGCACCCGGCGTCTATACCGCCGATTGGGCCGAAACACCGGATGGTCGTGATTTTGTCATGGCCATGACCCGTACCCATGATGAATTGCAAAAATTGGATGCACCGCATCCGCGAACAGCCCGGTTTTGCTGCACTTTGGTGCTTGCCTGGCCCGATGGCCACTACGAAGTATTCCCCGGCGTGATGCCGGGCCGTGTTGTTTGGCCAATGCGAGGCGACCAAGGTCATGGTTATGACCCGATCTTTGTGCCCGACGGCTATGACATCACATTCGGCGAAATGGACCGCTGGGAGAAGAACAAGATAAGCCACCGCGCCGATGCGGTGCAGAAACTGGTCGCAGGTTGTTTTGGCTGAGGATTGGCGCAACGCTGGCTTTGGCCTCTATGTCCACTGGCCATTCTGTCAGGCCAAATGCCCCTATTGCGACTTTAACAGTCATGTTTCGAAGAATATTGACCAAAAACAATGGCTTACGGCATATTTAGCTGAACTTACCCGCACTTCAGTTGATACCCCCAACCGAATCCTAAATTCCATTTTCTTTGGCGGTGGCACACCCAGCCTAATGCATCCGGATACCGTTGCCGCCATAATTGAGGCGGCTCGCGGCCATTGGACCTTTGCCAACGACATAGAAATCACGCTTGAGGCCAACCCCGGTTCTGTCGAAGCCACGCGTTTTGAAGGCTATCGTGATGCAGGCGTGAACCGCATTTCGATGGGCATTCAGGCGATGAACGACACTGATTTGCGCCGTTTGGGTCGAATTCATACGGTAAGCGAGGCATATACCGCCTTTGACATTGCCCGCACTTGTTTTGATCGGGTCAGTTTCGATCTGATCTATGCACGACAGGATCAAACGCTATCCGATTGGCGGAATGAGCTAAAGCAGGCTCTAAATATGGCGATTGACCACCTGTCCCTGTATCAGCTCACCGTTGAGTCTGGCACTGCCTTTGGTGACCGTTATGGAATTGGTAAACTACGCGGATTGCCCACTGATGACCTGTCTGCCGACATGTACGAGATCACACAAGATTTGTGTGGCAGCCATGGCCTGCCAATGTACGAAGTCTCTAATCATGCCAAACCCGGCTCTGAATCGCGCCATAACTTGATCTATTGGCAATATGGTGATTACGTCGGAATAGGTCCCGGTGCACATGGTCGCCTGACGCTCAGCAATCAACGCTTTGCCACCGAAAGCGTGATGACCCCCGGAGGCTGGCTAGCCAGTGTACGTTCAGGGTCAGCCGAAACCAAACGCACGCCCCTGACGATACAAGAACAATCCGAAGAATATCTGATGATGGGCCTTCGTTTACGTCAGGGACTGGACGTTACCCGATACGAGGGTCTGGCCGGAAAGCCGCTGGACGCCACCGCCCGTCAAAACCTAACCGACCTTGGAATGATCAGCGACACAGGCACAAACATAGCCGTGACCAAACAGGGTTTTATGGTTCTAAATGCCATTATTTCCGAATTTTTAGCGGGTTAGCCGCGACTAAGAAGTCCGCAAAGAGTATCCAGTTCGTCCAATGTCGAATATGAAATTGTCACTTTCCCGGCCTCTGTGCCTGCAACATGTGCAATCGACACCTTCATCCTAAGGCCAGCCGACAAATCACCCTCAATTGCCTTGGTATCTGCATCTTTTTCGACGGCAATTTTGGCTGGTTTTACTGGCTTATCATCGCCTTGCATTTTGCGCTTTACCAGGGCTTCTGTCGCACGAACAGACAAACCATCGCGCACAACAATTTTGGCCAAGGCCAACGGATCCTCATACGGAATAAGCGCACGCGCGTGGCCAGCAGACAGCTTTCCCTGACGCACCATATATTGAACCTCGTCCGGCAAACTCAGCAAACGCAGCAGATTGGCGATATGACTACGGCTTTTGCCCAATGCTTCGGCCAGCTTTTCCTGGGTATGTCCAAACCCTTCCATCAACTGACGGAATCCTGCGGCCTCTTCTACCGCATTCAAATCAGCGCGCTGAATATTCTCGATGATCGCTACCTCGAGAACCTCAGTGTCGTTATAGTCCCGGACCAATACCGGAATCTCGTGTAATTGGGCCTGCTGTGCTGCCCGCCATCGCCGTTCGCCAGCAACAATTTCATACTGTGTCGGGCCAGTTTTGCGAACAATAAGTGGCTGTAGGATACCATTTCGACGGATCGAAGACGTCAAATCATCCAGATCATTCTGATCAAAATCGCGACGTGGCTGATTTGGATTAGCCACAACAAGGTCAATAGGTACATTCAGATCCGCGCCACGGGCAGAAACCGTTGGATCAGAAATCACATCCGACATCAACGCAGACAATCCACGGCCCAATCCGCGGGGTTTCGTCTTTTTGTCAGTCATTGTCGCCTCCTGAGGGATATCTAGCCAATAGTTGTCTGATTTTTGTCAATAAGTTCTTGCGCCAACGCCCGATACGCCATGGCACCCAGCGATTTCGGCTCGTATGTCAACACCGGCATGGCATAAGACGGAGCCTCGCTTACCCGGACATTTCTGGGAATTACTGTTTTGAACACCAGATCCCCCAAATTGTCGCGCGCGTCCATTTCAACCTGCAGAGACAGGTTATTACGTTTATCGTACATGGTCAGCACCACACCCTCGATCCGGAGTTTTGGGTTCGCGACTTGACGCACTTCGCGAATTGTGACCATCAGCTGAGACAGTCCTTCAAGTGCGAAGAATTCGCTTTGCAATGGGATCAAAACCGAATGCGACGCGATCATCGCATTAACAGTCAGCAGATTCAGTGACGGCGGGCAATCAATTAGAATGTAGTTCCAGCTAAACGCGTCCATTGCGGTCTGCCGCAATGCATCATGCAGCAGAAAACTGCGTTTTTCGTTTGAAATCAGTTCAATATCCGCAGAACTCAGATCAACGGTCGCTGGAATAATGCCTAATCCCTTGATGTCGGTATCCTGAATAACGTCTCCAAGAGCAGCGTCGTCCACGAGTAAATTATAGGAAGTCATCTTGCGTTTTGTTGCGTCAATGCCAAGGCCAGTAGATGCGTTTCCCTGTGGATCGAAGTCGACCAATAGCACCCGCAATCCGCTTTCAACCAAAGCAGTAGCGAGGTTAATCGACGTCGTCGTTTTACCCACTCCACCTTTTTGGTTGGCAATCGCAATAATCCGCGGCCCGCGCGGGCGTGAGAGGTCAGACACGCGAAATTCCTTTGATTTTCAGAATGACAGCACCAGGTTCTGTCAGGCTGGGGACAGGATCTATGTCCATATTCCACTCTTGACGTGCAACGTCGACCTCATTTTTCCACGAAACACCTTTGGAAAACAAGGCGATCCCATCAGAATCCAAATGACGATCCGCAAATTGCAGTAAAACCGAGAGATTAGCCACGGCTCGTGCTGACATCATATTGGCGTTCTGGGGCTCTGCTTTCTCAATTCTATCCGTAATAACAGTAAACGCGGCCCCAGTTTGCCGTGCCACTGTTCGAAGAAATACAGCTTTTCGTTTATCGCTTTCTATCAGCGTAAAGTCCGCATCCGGATTTTCATCCATCGCCAAAATTGCAACAATTGCCCCGGGAAGCCCGCCTCCACTACCAATATCCAACCACTTCGCGATCGGCCCAGCAAGACGAAATACCTGAACGGAATCAGCGATATGGCGCGTCCAAAGATCCTCTAGGCTGCTTTGCGAAACCAGATTGATTGATTCGTTCCATTTCCTGAGCAAAACGTCGTAAATTTCAAGCCGCTCCATTGTTTCACGTGAAACATTCTGTCCACACAAACGATCTGATCCTATACGCATTACGCTGACCTCTTCTTTTTGTCACGGCGCAATATAGCCAGCAGCAGAGCAAGAGCGGCAGGCGTCATCCCGTCGATACGCGCCGCCTGAGCGAGGTTTTCCGGACGTGATGCACACAATTTTGTTTTCAATTCGTTTGACAAACTTTCGATAACAAAAAAATCAAAATCTGCCGGAATACGATGCCCCTCGTCACGCCGTAACGCCTCTATGTCTTTGTTTTGCCGCTCAATATAATGTACATACATCGCGTCCCGCTCAACTTGTCTGCGCGTTTCGGTGTCAGTGACAGACAAATCAGGATCAAGCGCAACAATGCACTCAAAATCTACGTCAGGAAATGCCAAAATATCGATACCGTTACGCCGTTTACCATCTTGATTGATGCGAATCCCTGCACGCTCAATCTGCTTTGGCGTATACGACGACCGTACCAGACGATCCCTGACATCGTCCAGTCGTATCACTTTCTCGAGGAACACTGATTTCCGGCCAGAAGCCACGCAACCAAGGTCAATCCCAATTGGTGTTAACCGCTGATCAGCGTTATCCGCACGCAATGAAAGCCTGAATTCAGCACGAGATGTAAACATACGATAGGGTTCTGTGACGCCGCGCGTCGTTAGATCGTCGATCATTACGCCAATATAACTATTGGAACGACTGAAAATAAAAGGTTCACGGCCCTGCACCGCCAATGCCGCGTTCAGGCCAGCGGCCAATCCCTGAGCAGCGGCCTCTTCGTAGCCGGTCGTCCCATTGATCTGACCAGCCAAATACAAACCAGGTACATCCTTAAGCCGAAGTTGGGCATTTAACGCGCGCGGATCAACATAGTCATATTCTATCGCATATCCAGGCTGAAGGATCGTAGCATTTTCTAAACCAACAATTGACCGGACGTATTGCTCTTGGACATCCACCGGTAACGACGTTGAAATCCCGTTTGGATAAACCGTATGATCGTTCACCCCTTCTGGCTCAAGAAAAATTTGATGCGAAGTTTTGTCCGCGAAACGAACAATTTTGTCTTCAATCGAAGGGCAATACCTCGGCCCAACCCCGTCAATATGACCACCATACATAGCCGATAGTTTTATATTTTTTGCTATAATTTCATGGGTTTGCTCATTTGTATGGGTCATTCCGCAAGAAACTTGTGGGGCGTGTATAGATTTGGACAAGAACGAAAACAATGTTGGTTCGTCATCCCCTGCCTGCATCTGCAGACCATCCCAGTTAATGGTACGCCCATCTAATCTCGGTGGTGTACCAGTTTTCAAACGACCCAATGGCAGGCCAAATGAATCAATTCTATTGGCCAACTCAATGGACGGTTTATCACCCATGCGGCCACCTGGATGGGATTTGTTGCCGATATGGATGATACCGCGCAAAAATGTTCCCGTTGTTAAAACGACAGCGCCGGACCTTATCTGCGATCCATCTGCAAGAACAATGCCCTGTACGGCGTCGCCCGACATCAAAAAATCTACTGCTTCGCCCTCGACAATGGTCAGGTTTTCACGGTTTTCCGTCTCCCGTAACATTTCGGAACGGTAAATCTGGCGATCCGCTTGCGCGCGCGGTCCTTGAACGGCGGGCCCTTTTCGGCGATTCAAAAGACGGAATTGTATTCCCGCCTTGTCTGCTACTCTGCCCATAACACCGTCAAGAGCGTCAATTTCACGAACAAGGTGGCCCTTGCCCAGCCCGCCAATCGCTGGATTACAGGACATTACGCCGATTCCATCACGGCTTAGTGTGACCAAGGCTGTATGGGCACCAAGACGTGCAGATGCGTGGGCTGCCTCGGCACCCGCGTGACCTCCACCGATCACAACAACATCAAAATTCCAATGTTTCACGTGAAACATTCCTTATTTGCCAAGACAAAAACTTGCGAATATTTCATCCAACAGTGTTTCCACATCTATGCGCCCGACCAAAGATTCCAAAGCGCGAATTCCAGTACGAAGTTCTTCTGACACTATATCATAGGCGTCCGGTCCTTGTAATAACACATCTGACGCAGCTGTAAGTGCGTTCTGAGCGGAAATCATCGCGTCCCGGTGACGTTCGCGGGTTGCAAGGCCAACACTAGCAGACCGTTCTCTGAGCACCGTAGTAATGCGACCAACCAGATCGTCTACGCCATCGCCGGTCAAACCAGACACTGCACCGGTTTTTTCCAATCTTGTATCTGCTTTGGACAGAACAATAATATCATCGGGTTGGTACAAGGCAGGATTTTCACCGTCATCCGATACCAGAAACACCCGCAGGTCAGCCGCCTGCCCGCGTTTTCGTGCCAACGCTATACCTAGGCCTTCGACTTCGTTCTCTGTATCGCGCAATCCCGCAGTGTCGAGCAACGTTACCGGCAAACCAGCAAGATCCATACGCACCTCAATCACATCGCGGGTCGTCCCGGCGTGTTCAGAGGTAATTGCAGCTTGCCGTCCAGCCAACGCATTCAAAAGTGTGGATTTTCCGACATTAGGCGCACCAATAATGGCAACTTCAAGGCCGACACGAATACGTTCGGCAATCTGAACCCCAAAGGTTTCGCGCAGCAAATCGGCCTGAACACCAGAGACCAATTCGTTCACCTCTGGCGTAACATCGACCGGCACATCTTCGTCGGCGAAATCAATTGTCGCTTCGATCAATGACGCCGCACGAATCAAATCAATCCGCCAACGTTCAACCAATTTTCCAAGGTCGCCAGCCAGCACATTTTGGGCCTGGCGTCTTTGCGCCTCGGTTTCGGCGTCAATCAGATCGGCAAGGCCTTCGACCTGGGCCAGATCTAATTTGCCGTTTTCAAGAGCCCGACGGGTAAATTCACCGGGTTCAGCCAGACGTAAACCATCTATCTCGGTCAAAACCCGTAACACCGCAGACACAACTGCTGTGCTACCATGCGTCTGTAATTCAACGATATTTTCGCCTGTAAAACTATGCGGCCCCGCAAAAGACAGCAGCAAAACCTCGTCCAGTCGCCGCCCGGTCTGATCCCGCAACATTGCCAGTGTCATGCCGCGGTCAGGCAAAGACCGGCCAGCCAATTGTTCAGCCGCAGTCCTGGCCAAAGGCCCGGAAATACGAATGACGGCAACACCTGCCTTACCTGGCGCGCTGGCTAGCGCAAATATCGTGTCCATTTAGAAACCCGATCGGCCATCAGCCATTCATGGAGTCAAAGAAATCATCGTTAGATTTGGTTTGCTTCAGTTTCGAACGAAGGAATTCAACCGCGTCTGCTGTTCCCATAGGGTTCAAAATCCGGCGCAGAACAAATGTTTTCTGAAGATTCACTTTGTCTACCAGCAGCTCTTCTTTGCGCGTACCAGATTTCAGAATGTCGATAGCCGGATACACCCGTTTATCCGCAATCTTACGATCCAGAACCAATTCTGAGTTACCGGTACCTTTGAATTCTTCAAAGATCACTTCGTCCATCCGGCTGCCGGTATCAATCAATGCAGTGGCGATGATGGTCAGCGATCCGCCTTCTTCGATATTCCGCGCTGCACCAAAGAACCGCTTTGGTCGTTGCAGCGCGTTTGCATCAACACCACCGGTCAGAACTTTGCCCGATGATGGCACCACAGTGTTGAATGCTCTACCAAGTCTTGTGATTGAGTCGAGAAGAATAACAACATCTCGTTTATGCTCGACCAGTCGTTTGGCTTTTTCAATGACCATTTCGCTAACGGCAACGTGGCGCGTTGCGGGTTCATCAAAGGTCGAAGACACAACTTCGCCTTTGACCGAACGTTGCATATCAGTCACCTCTTCTGGGCGTTCATCAATCAGCAGCACGATCAGATAACACTCGGGATGATTAATTTCGATAGATCGCGCAATATTCTGCAAAATCATAGTCTTACCGGTACGTGGTGGCGCAACGATCAGACCACGCTGACCTTTACCGATTGGTGCTACAAGGTCGATAATCCGCGAGGTAAAATCTTTGATGGTTGGATCTTGGATTTCCATCGTCAGACGTTCGTCCGGGTAAAGCGGCGTCAGGTTGTCAAACGCGATCTTGTGTTTGGTCTTTTCCGGGTCTTCAAAGTTGATCAGCGTGACGCTGGTCAGCGCAAAATAATGCTCGGTGTCATTTGGCGCCTTCATCACGCCGTCAATGGTATCACCAGTGCGCAACGAATGTTTGCGGATCATCTCAGGCGACACGTAAATATCATCGGGGCCCGGGAGATAGTTTGCCTCGGGAGAGCGCAGAAAGCCAAATCCATCCTGAAGCAATTCGAGCACGCCGTTGCCGAACACTTCCCATCCCTCATCTGCGCGTTCCCGCAGAATCTGGAACATCATTTCGCCTTTGCGCATTGTTGATGCGTTTTCGATCTCGAGATCTTCGGCCATAGCCAAAAGGTCTTTGGGCGTTTGCGATTTGAGATGAGACAGAGTCAGGATTTCTGCGGTCATGGGAATACGGCCTATCGGCAATCCTTATAACAAGGATGCTCTGGTACTGGAATTTGGAAAACACTTAGCCCGGACGGGTAAGTTGCGCCACTACATAGGGGCTACCGCCCGGCGAGTCAAATACCAGCTAGAATTTTAGCACAACCGAGAACACAATGATCACCAACAGAACCGTAGGAACCTCGTTTAGCAGACGGTACTGACGCCCTGTGCGCCTGTTCTGGCCCCTCTGAAAGTCTTTGCGACGTAAGGCCAGCCAATGGTGGTACTGCGTCATACAGAGCACCGCCACAGCCTTTGTCCAGGGCCAGATCGATGACCAGTCAACAAGACCGGGAATGAACACCAGACACAGGCCAAATACCCAGGTGGCTATCATCGCCGGATTCATGATCAGGCGCATCAGTTTGTATTCCATTTCCTGAAAAACGGAATCAAGGGCGTCGGCTTTGTTGGCCTGCTCAACGTGGTAAACAAACAATCTGGGCAGATAGAAAAGCCCGGCCATCCAGGTAATCACCGAAATGATGTGCAGCGCCTTGATCCAAAGATACCAGTCACTCAGAATTTCGGTCATGTTTGGTCCTCTTGGTTCGGCTCTCTTCCTAATAATAATATAAGAAAGAAGATAGGTTGATGTTTTAGTAGTGTGGCCAATTTCTGTGGATTAATGAGCTATAAACCAGTTGTCCCCATGTTTGGAACTTTTGGCTAAACCGCGGCCTGTGATTGGGATAAAAATGATGTTACCTTTTATTTTCAGGCGTGTAGGACAAATGTGACTGCCGGCAAAACATGGGATAACTCGTGGAAAAAATTTCAGATTGCGGCTATACACACATCACGATTTATCCTTATCCCAAGTGGGTAGAATGTGGAGGAAGCGGGATAAAACCGGTGATTTTCCACAGGCTTGCGCCGGTTGGGGAAAATCATGCATTCTGCCCCCGATTAACCACCTTTTAATACATTGGTTTTCCACATGCCTATACCTCTTGTCCTTGCCTCAGGTTCTGCCATTCGGGCGCAGCTTTTGAAAAATGCGGGTGTTGCGTTTTCGGTTCAGCTGCCGCGTATCGACGAGCAGTCGATCAAACAGTCGCTGATCGCCGAAGACATCAGCCCACGCGACATCGCTGATGCGCTGGCCGAGATGAAAGCCGGTAAGATAAGCGACAAGACGCCCGGGTCTTTGGTTCTTGGTAGTGATCAGGTACTGGATTTTGACGGGACGCTGCTGTCCAAACCACAATCCCCGGATGAGGCGCTTGCCCAGCTGAAATCAATGCGCGGCAAACGTCATCGGCTGTTTTCAGCCGCTGTGATATATGAGGATGGTAAACCTGTGTGGCGCCATGTGGGTCGTGTCACGTTGCACATGCGCGCGGCTTCTGATGCCTATTTACAGGGCTACGTAGAGCGGAATTGGCCTGAAATTGGCCATGCGGTCGGCGCCTATATGCTGGAACAGGAGGGTGTGCGGCTGTTTTCCCGAATCGAAGGGGATTACTTTCACGTTTTGGGTATGCCATTGTTAGAAATACTTGAGTATCTGACAGTACGGGGCATCATAGAGCAATGACACTAGTGCGAATTCCACTGGCAGGTGTGATCGGATCGCCGGTCGCCCATTCCAAATCACCACAGTTGCATCGGCACTGGCTGAACACGCATGGTATCCAAGGGCACTATATACCTATGGACGTGTCGCGCGAAAACCTTGAACAGGTCATTCGTACCTTACCTCAGATGGGTTTTGTCGGTGTTAACGTGACCATTCCGCACAAAGAGGCGGTGATGAGGCTGGCCGATCAGGTTACTGATCGTGCAATACTGATCGGCGCGGCCAATACGTTGATTTTCCGGGCAGATGGTAAAATTCACGCCGATAATACAGATGGTTACGGGTTTATCGAAAACCTGCGCAATGGCATTTCGGATTGGAACCCCAAGGCGGGCCCCGCCGTTGTTCTGGGCGCTGGTGGTTCATCGCGTGCCGTTGTTGCATCGTTGCTGGATGCCGGTGTCGAAGAAATATTGATCACCAATCGCACCCGGGTGCGCGCGGACAAGCTTCGCGAAGATTTTGGTCATCGCCTTACTGTTATTGACTGGGTTCAGGCCGGAAATGTCATCGAGGAAGCCGCTCTTTTGGTGAATACAACGCCGTTGGGCATGGTTGGTAAACCAGAATTGCGTGTGCCTCTGGACGGGTTGCGCCCGGAAACCGTGGTGACGGATTTGGTTTATGCACCTCTTAAAACGCATTTGCTGCAAACGGCGGCCGAAGTTGGCTGCAGGACGGTCGATGGTTTGGGCATGTTATTACATCAGGCGGTTCCGGGATTTGAACGTTGGTTTGGCCCCCGCCCCGAAGTCGATGTCGCGACCCGCGCTGCCGCCCTAAGATGAGCTTTCTTTTGGGGCTGACCGGCTCGATTGGGATGGGCAAAAGTACCACAGCGCAGATGTTTATCGACAAAGGTTGCCAGGTTTGGGACGCTGACGCCGCGGTTCACCGACTGTACGCCAAAGGTGGCGCCGCCGTTGCGCCAATGCTGGCCGCGTTTCCCGATGCTATTGTTGATGACCAAGTGAGCCGGGATGTTTTGCGCAACACTATCGGCCGGGACCCAACGGCGCTGAAAACGATTGAGGAAATTGTACATCCTTTGGTCGCTGTGGATCGAGCCGAATTCAGAAAAAACGCAACGGCTGACATTCTGGTTTTTGACATTCCGCTGCTGTTTGAAACCGGCGGCAATAAACGCATGGATGCGGTTGTATGTGTGTCTGTTTCAGGCGAATTACAGGAAAAACGGGTGTTAGAGCGCGGCACGATGAGCAAAGCCCAGTTTGAACTAATCCGGTCCAAACAGATGCCGGATGCGGACAAACGGGACCGGGCAGATTATGTAATTATCACCGACACATTGGATCATGCATGCCAGCAGGTTGGTGATATTGTGGCCAAAATCAGGGCAGGACTTGGTAATGCGTGAAATCGTACTAGACACAGAAACCACCGGGTTTGAACCTGAATCTGGCGATCGCATCGTTGAGATCGGTGCTGTTGAGTTGCACAATCACGTTGCTACTGGCGAAACCTATCACCAATATATCAACCCGGAACGCGGAATGCCAAACGAGGCGTTCGAGGTACACGGGTTGGGCGATGATTTTCTGCGCGATAAGCCCAAGTTTGCCCAAATCGGTCAGGCGTTTCTGGACTTTATTGGCGACTCAAAGCTGGTCATTCACAACGCTGCGTTTGATATGAAGTTCCTGAATGCCGAATTGGGTTGGATGGGGCTGCCAAAACTGCCCTGGGAACAGGCGCTTGATACGCTGGCCATCGCACGTAAAAAATTTCCCGGTTCGCCTGCGTCTTTGGATGCACTATGTCGCCGGTTTGGCATTGATAACACGTCCCGAACGCTACACGGCGCGTTGCTTGACTCCGAAATCCTGGCCGAAGTGTACCTTGAGCTGATTGGTGGTCGACAGCCAGATTTTGGCCTGTCCGTGGGTCATGGCGCCAACGCTGGTGGATCAGACTGGCGGGCGACGGCGCGCGCAACACCGTTGCCATCGCGTATTAGCGACAAGGAACGGGCGGCGCATACCGAATTTGTTGAAAAAATGGGCGACAATGCCCTATGGAAGCGCGCCTGAAATACAGGTGCGCCAACCACTTAGGCGTCAGCGGTGTTTGAACCGTCGTCGTCTTTTTCAGCCTTGGCAGCCTGAGCCGCCTGCAGACGGGTAACATTGTCCCGATAGATTTGCATGAAATCTATGTTTTCCAAATTAAGCGATGGATAGCCGCCGTCCCGGGTAATGTCGCTGACAATACGGCGCAAAAACGGGAACAACATGCGAGGGCATTCGATGAGCAAAAACGGATGAAGCTGGTCGTCCTTCACGCCTTCGACCAAAAATATTCCGGCGTACTCCAGCTCCATCAGGAACAATTGCTCGCCGCTTTCTTTGGCTTTTGAATCTATTTTCAGCGAGACCATAACTTCGTACTGATTCTCGGTAGGGCGCTTTTTCGCGTCCATGTTAACCTGAACGCTGACGTTTGGCTGTACTTCGCCAGTGCCGCCTTTTTGCGCCATGACATTTTCAAATGACAAATCCCGGACAAATTGACCGAGAATTTTCATTTGAACCTGTGGGGGTTGCTGTGGGTCTGCTGCGCCATTTTCGGCCATTGTAATACTCCTTTAAACAATACGTTAGTTGCTACTTATCAGGTCATCGAAATCATCTCAATGCCGGTCAGGACCTTCTACCCAACCAGAGGGCTTACCCGGTGTCGGGTTGGTTGGTTGGACCTCTTCAAAGTCACCGTCGATAATGTCGCCGCCGGGAAACCCGGGTCGTATATTGGTCTGGAACCCCTGCACATTGATGCGTCCCCGCAAAAACCGGAACACAGCCATCCGCACAGGTGGGAGCAACAGGGCAAAGCCAATTGCATCGGTGAAAAACCCCGGTACCAAAAGCAAAACACCGGCTATCAAAATCATGGCTCCATGAACCAAAGGTCCGGTCGGATCTTTCATCGTTGAAAACGACGCCTGCAATTCTTGCAAGGCCAGTCGCCCCTGTGTCCGAACCAACCACGAACCAAGAAACGCCGTGAGAATGACAATTGCAAGCGTTGGCCACAAGCCGATTGCACCACCAACTTCGACAAACAGGGCGATCTCGATAATCGGGACTAGGACAAAAGCAATAAACAGATACATTTAGGCACTTCCTTTATGGTGCTTGGGCGGTGGACTTGATCTCGCCCGTCCCATACATAAGTGCAAGACGTGCGGGTTACAAAGCCCACTGCCCTATAAGAGGTTCAAATGAATTCGCCCATGATCCAGCTTTTGGTACTGGCCGGCATTGCCGTGTTCCTGATTTTACGCTTGAAAAACGTGCTAGGCACGCGCGATGGCTTTGAAAAGCCTCCGGTTTCGCAGGAATCCACCGCGAGAAAGCGACCCGAATTCGAGGTAATCGAAGGCGGGCCCGACCATGATATTACCGATCACGTTGATGCAGAAAGTCCGCAGGCCCTTGATTTGGCGTCGATGAAGCGGATCGAACCAAGCTTTTCTGTGTCAGATTTTGTTCAGGGCGCCCGTGGTGCCTATGAAATGATTTTGATGGGATTCGAACGCGGTGATCTGAATGACATTCAGCCATTCCTTGCCGAAGACGTGTTTGAAACCTTTGTTGAGGTGGTCGCGGCGCGCGAAGATCAAGGCCTGAAGATCGAGGCCGAATTTGGCGGAGTACGCGAAGTTTCAATTCAGAATGTGAAATTCGACAAAGATAGCAATGTTGGCGAAATCACCATGCGCTTTGTTGCTGAACTGACTTCGGTGGTGCGTGACAAGGGTGGTGACATCATAGAAGGCGATGAAACTGCGCTGAAAAAGCAAAAAGATACCTGGACCTTTGCCCGAACGATGGGTGCGGATAATCCCAATTGGCTGCTGGTTGCTACGGACGGATGAACCGTGCGCTGCGGGCGGCGGTTCTGGCGGTGGCCCTGATGGCCGCCACCGGAGGCAATGCCGAAACCAGCGTTGAAATCCTGAAATTTGAAGATCTGGACCAATGGTCCAGAGACGACCACACCGCCGCTTTGACGGTGTTTCTGAACACTTGCAAAGATATGGACGAGCCTGATTGGGCGACCCTATGTGCTGTGGCCAAGTCGCAAAAACCCGAAAATGCCCGGTCGTTTTTTGAGCTTTTTTTTCGGCCCGTGCTGATCACTGATGGCGCCAATCCGCTGTTTACTGGCTATTTTGAACCTGAACTGGAAGGATCGCGACGGCAATCGTCGCGGTTTCGCTATCCGGTTTACAAAATGCCCCCAGAGGCGCGGTCTGCAAACCCCTGGTTAACGCGGCGGCAAATTCGGACCGGCGCGGCGATGGCAAATCGCGGTCTAGAAATCGCCTGGGTCGATGATCCGGTTGAGCTTTTTTTCCTACAAATTCAGGGATCGGGCCGTATTCGGTTGCCGGGTGGGCAGACTATTCGGGTCGGTTATGGTGGCTTTAACGGTCATTCATATCGCTCAATTGGAGTTGAGCTGGTGCGGCGCGGTATTTACAACGCGCATCAGGTCAGCGCACAGGTGATTAAAAATTGGGTGCGGCGTAACCCGGATGCGGGGCGAGAGTTGTTGTTTCACAATCCGTCCTATGTATTTTTCCGCGAATTGCGCAACATTTCGTCGGACCAAGGACCGCGCGGAGCAATGAATCGGTCGATTACAACGCTGCGATCGGTGGCGGTTGATCCAAAGTTTACTCCATTGGGTGCGCCTGTTTGGCTGGAAAAAGACGGAAAATTGCCGATTCGACGGTTGATGATTGCGCAGGACACGGGTTCGGCGATCAAGGGTGCGCAACGGGCTGATGTTTTTTTTGGCACTGGCGATCTGGCGGGCGAGGCCGCGGGGCAATTGCGTGATCCGGGGCGGATGATTGTGTTAATGCCGATTCAGCGGGCCTATGCCATGTTGCCGGATGATATCTGATGTCTCGACGAAAACTGACCAGCGAAGAAATTGATCTGTGGCGCAAAGTGGCAGAGCGGGCAGAGCGGCTGCATCCGCAAGACAATAAAGTGGTGCGGGTGATGCCAAAACCAAAGCCGACAAAAACGCCCACATTGCGGTTTGACAGTTTTGAAGTTGGTCAAACGGCGAGGCGAACCCCAGTAGCGCATTCATTAATGCCATCCCTTGTCGATCGATTGGCTAAGGCGCCGGTCCAGATGGATCGCAAGGCGTTTGGCCGGATGAAACGGGGCAAGTTACGGCCTGAAGGGCGGATCGATCTGCATGGCATGACAATGGATCGCGCGCATCCGGTGTTAACGCGGTTTATTTTGTCGGCCCAAGCATCGGGTAAGCGGTTGGTTCTGGTGATTACGGGCAAGGGACGTAAGGGGCCGGATGACGGAGTGATGCCAGCGCCACGCGGGATTTTGCGCAATCAACTGCCGCACTGGCTGTCGTCGCCACCTCTTGCACAGGCGGTGATGCAGGTGAGCGAGGCGCATATTTCGCATGGGGGCGGTGGTGCGTATTATGTTTACCTTCGCAAAGGGCGCTGAGCGCGGGTGCCTCCGGCGGGGATATTTTTAGAAAGAAGAAAGAGCGGCGATCAATAGTCGGGTTCGCGGCGCGAGCGTGAGATTCCGATATACATCATGGCGGTAGTGAATAGGAAATAGACCGAGATTGCAATGAATTGGCGTTCAAGTCCGACCCCTGCGTCGATCAAATAGCCTGTGATGCCCGGGCCGAGGGCCGAGCCGAACACCATGACAGCGGCGGCCATCGCCTTGATTGATCCGATATGGGCGGTTCCGTAGAATTCGGCCCAAAAGGCGTTTGGCACTGTGCTGTTTGAGCCGACGGCCATGGCAAAGAACAGAAACCCGAGCAGTGCGCCGGTCAGGGTTGTTGTGGCAGAGAAGATCAGAAAACAGGCAACCAACGGCAGTTGGATAAACGGCATCAGCCGGGCGGTTCCCCAACGATCCAGCGCCCACCCCGACGCGATCATCGACACGATGGCAAAGGCGGAAAAGAGCGGGAACATTGATACCAGTTGGACATGGGTCCAGCCTTTGATTTCGGCGTAATGGACCTGGTGGAAAAAGAACGCAGTGCCAAAGGCAGAAGGGCCAAGCAGGCCGGGCACCATAAACCAGAACAGCGGGTTTTTTAGCGCCTCGATTCTGGTCCAGTTGCGGCCCTGCATTCCGGCGATGGTGCTGCTTTTGGACATGGATTGTGGGGTGCGTTCCTTTCGGAGCAGCAATATCAGCACAGGCCCGGAGATCAGGCAGACAAAGGCGGCAACAATCCACAGCAGATGCCAGTCAATCGAGCCGAGTAGCGAGACAAAAGTGATCGGCAATACAGCCTCGCCTACTGCGAACCCCAGCGCGGCGATGGACAGTGCGCGGCCACGGGTGGTGGTGAACCAGCGGCTCATGGCGACAACAGCGATGTGGCTGGACATGCCTTGCCCGAACAATCGTAGGGCAAAAATGATCACCGGCAGCAACCAGACCGATGAGTTAAAGGCCATGGCTAAACAGGCGCTTGCGAGGCCGATGAGAACAAATGGGCCAAGGGTGCGCACCCGGAAAGAATCAGTCAGACCACCGGCCCAGACCATCACAAAGGCCGAGGCCGAGGTGCCAATAGTATAGATACCGCCCCAGGCGCCATGGCTAAGGTCATAGGTGGTGCGGATTTCGCCGGCAAAGATTGAGATGAAATAAGTTTGCCCAAAGCTGGACAGAAACGTCAATAACCCACCGGCCGCTAACCAGGGTGCATTTCGGGATAGGTAATTTAACAAGTTCATCAAAAACCAGTGCCTGTCACCGTCAAATGAATCAAGTCCTATTCGGAGCCGTCAATTCCCGGAGACAGGACAACGCGCAGTGCTTTGCCACCACCAGCAGCAACGGTGTGGCCGCGAACAAAATTATCAAGCGAGAGGTCTTCGGAATAGAAGGTATCGTTTATCGCCTGAGGTCTGTTCAGCAAAGCAATCAACGCCGGAGAGGTCGCAAGGATGAAGTGGGTGGACCCAGCGTCGCCGGAAAATGCCGTAGTATCAACGATTTCAACGGGCAGGTCGCTGACTTTTTCAATGTTATCGATGTTTCCAAGCCTGACACGTCCCTTTCCGCGCAACATGGATGACACGTTAAGAACCTTGTCCTTTTTAGAGACAAAAATCACAAACGGGTCCGGCGCTCTTTTCAAGCGGCTCATCTGGCGACGAAATACTTCGATATCCAAATCTGGGGATATTAGGATAACACTATTAACAAGCTGAGCCGCCAGCCCTGGCGTTTGAATGTCGATTTGGCGCAGGGTTTCCATCAAAAGCGCGCCCCCTAATGAATGGGCAACCACATTCACATGAATAGGACCCGTAGCGTTTAGACCACGAAAGAGTTGCTCAAGCCCGTCGCGGGCAAACAACATGCTATCGTTATCATACACATATCCCAGCGCCTTGCCCTGACTGGGCCACGAATAAATTATAGTCAGCCCCGGCTGTTCCAGATCATGGGACAATTGCGCCGCCCTAAATGCGGTTTCAGCCTGAGTAGTGTTAAACCCGTGAACGAAAACTGTCACTTCTCGGTGTTTTGGGGGCAGCTTTGCAAGCGCCTTACGGACCCGGGATTGAAAGGCCTTTGATGAGTCAAATTCATGCCGATCTGCAATGACAAATTCTGTTTGTGGGTCGGGTTTGCCATATCCGAATTTCAAACCGCCAAGCGTATGAGATGGCGGGATGGACACAGTGTACTCTAACAGGCTTAGTTGTTCCGAGCGTTCAAATCCAAATCGCCCATCACTGGCTTCTTCGCGGCTGGTCGCCACAAAGATCGTTTGGTTTGAACCAATGGTAAGCGCGGCAGGCGTGGTTGGTGATTGAGTTCGGTCCACGCAGGCGCCAAGGCTTGCCGCCAAAACCAAAATCCAAAAAACCCGCATTAAAGACCTCACACCACCTATCTACCGTACATTACCCGGTCAAACGCCATGTGACTACAAAACATACCGACTGATATCTGCGGATTTGGCCAATTCGCCCAGATTAGCGTCGACAAACGCAGCATCCACCGTGATTTCATCGCCGGGCCGGTCAGGGGCCGTGAATGATAACTCCTCAAAGACCCGCTCCATCACGGTGTATAGTCGCCGTGCACCAATGTTTTCAATGGCTTGGTTTACGTCAGCGGCGATTTTGGCCAGAGCGGCAATTCCGTCCTTGGTAAAGGATACGGTGACCTTTTCGGTGCCCATAAGGGCGGTATATTGCAGGGTCAGCGCATTGTCGGTTTCGGTCAGGATGCGCACAAAATCCTCTTCTGTCAGGGCGCGCAATTCGACGCGGATCGGCAGACGCCCCTGAAGTTCGGGCAACAGATCTGATGGTTTAGCGATGTGAAACGCGCCCGAGGCAATAAACAGGATATGGTCGGTTTTCACCGGTCCGTATTTGGTGCTGACAATGGTGCCTTCGATCAATGGCAGTAGGTCGCGCTGCACACCTTCGCGGCTGACATCGCCGCCGCGGGCGTCGGACCGGGCGCAAACTTTGTCGATCTCGTCCAGGAAAACGATGCCGTTTTGTTCAACCGATTCCAGCGCGATTTTGTTGACGCTTTCATCATCCAACAGCTTGTCAGCCTCTTCGCCGACCAGAATTTCATAGCTTTCCGACACGGTCATTTTGCGTCGTGTGGTGCGTCCGCCAAAGGCTTTGCCAAACATATCACCCAGATTCATCATGCCCATATTGGATCCGGGCTGACCGGGAATATCGACCATTGACATAGGGTTAGAGGTATCTGCCATCTCAAGTTCGATCACTGTATCGTCCAGCTCACCTGATTTTAGCTTTTTGCGGAACATCTCGCGGGTGCCTTCGCGGGCATCATCGCCGGCAATGGCGGAAACCACCCGTTCCTCTGCCGCCTTACGGGCATTCGCATTGACCTCATCGCGCATGTATTCGCGGGTCTGCGCAATGGCGGTGTCGAGCAGGTCGCGGATGATCTGTTCAACATCGCGTCCAACATAACCGACCTCGGTGAATTTGGTCGCCTCAACCTTGATGAACGGCGCGCGGGCAAGTTTCGCCAGACGACGGCTGATTTCGGTCTTACCAACGCCGGTTGGTCCGATCATCAGGATGTTTTTCGGATAGACTTCATCGCGCAGATCATCGGGCAATTGTTTGCGCCGCCAGCGATTGCGCAGGGCCACAGCAACGGCGCGTTTGGCATCGTTCTGGCCAATGATAAAACGGTCCAGTTCCGAGACAATCTCGCGTGGGGTCAGGTCGGTCATTTCTTAATCGTCTCCACGGTCAGTTTGCCGTTTGTATACACACAGATGTCGGCCGCAATCGCCATAGCCTTGCGGGCAATGTCTTCGGCGGACATATCAGAATCCATCATTGCACGGGCCGCGGCCAAGGCATAGTTGCCACCCGATCCAATGGCCGTCACATCGTGTTCAGGTTCAAGAACGTCACCAGCCCCGGTGATCACCAACAGTTCTTCGCCGTCAGTCACGATCAACATCGCCTCAAGCTTTTGCAGATACTTATCGGTGCGCCAATCTTTGGCCAACTCTACCGAGGCACGCGCCAATTGGCCCGGTGTCGCCTCAAGTTTGGTTTCCAGACGCTCCAGCAACGTAAACGCATCCGCAGTTGATCCGGCAAATCCGGCAACCACGTCAAAGCCACCCGGCGACAGGCGTCGCACTTTGCGGGCCGTGCCTTTGATGACAGTTTGACCAAGGGAAACCTGACCGTCACCAGCAATCACCACCTCGCCGCCTTTTTTGACGCCGATGATCGTGGTGCCGTGCCAACCTGGAAATGTATCGTCGCTCATAAGGTTCTCCATCCATTGGCAAACTATATGGAGCGGCGGGACATCAGGCACAAGTGCAGGACTTGTTCCTAGAGAGAGGCAACGCTAGCCTGCGGGCATGAGTGAGCCGCGTATCTTAAGATTTTATCTTCACGAAGGGCTGCGCATCAGAGCGTTAGCAGGCGAACATAATTTCATTAGAAAAATTGAAATTGTTGCAGAAAATTCTGGGTTTAGGGTCGAATTCCGGAAAAATTCGGATGAAGAAAGGCTAAGGTCCGCATCGCGGCGGGGCTATTCTATGTTCCTCATGGATGATCCTTGGCACGATCGCGCGTTAACCATTCGGCGGGTGTATCAATATCCATTCTGGGCAATAGAAAACAGCGCCAAGCGTTGGGAATGGCGGGTGGCACAGGCCAGCTTTACCAGTGGTAATGTTCCCCGCAAAGAGGCGGATGATTTCTATCGCTTCTGGCAAAAACGGTTGTTTGAGGATGCAACGACCGCCATTGAACGGGATGGGTTTGTCTATGTTCCGTTGCAGGGAAAATTGTCGAACCATCGATCGTTTCAATATTGTTCGCCCCTTGAGATGCTTGAACATGTGATGATCCAAGATCCAGATCGCCGGGTCGTCGCAACATTGCATCCAAACGAAGCCTATACCGACGATGAATTGGCGGCCTTGGACAATTTGAAAAAAGAGCACCCGTGCCTGAGCGTGAAAACGGGTGACATGCAGGCGATGCTTCAGCGCTGTGACTACGTGGTCACGCAGAATTCAGCCGCAGCCTTTTCCGGGTATTTGTTTGGCAAACCGTCAGTTTTGTTTGGGCGCGTCGATTTTCACCACATCGCGGCAAATGTGCATGCGCTGGGGGTTGGATTGGCCTTTGAGCGGGTGCAAACCTTGTCGCCGGATTATGCCGGGTATTTGCATTGGTTCTGGCAAATCATGTCAATCAATGCAGGCCGACCCGAGGCCGAAGGCAAGATCAAACAGACGTTGATCGGTGCGGGATGGCCCATGTAAAAAGGGCGCACTCAACGGTACGCCCCAATTTATACCTGCAAAGTCAACGCCTTAGATTGCGTCGTCGATCCAGCTTTTCAACGCTGCTTTTGGCGCAGCTCCGGCGCGGTTGGAAACAACCTCGCCATCTTTGAAAATGAACAGCGCCGGAATTCCGCGCACGCCCATTGCAGCAGCCGAATTTGGGTTGCTGTCTACATCGACTTTGGCGACCTTGATCCGGCCTCCGTATTCGGCGGCCAGCTCTTCGAGCGCTGGGCCGATTTGTTTACAAGGACCACACCATTCGGCCCAGAAATCTACGACAACGGGAATGTCGGAATTCTTGACTTCTGCGTCAAATGTGGCGTCAGTAACAGCAACGGTTGACATATTCTGTCTCCTGAATGTAATTCGTCTTGGGTCACGAACCTAGGAATGTGGGCCGATAACGTCAAGGTGTGGCGACCGCCACAACGCATCTGTCACAAGATCGTGCGAAAGCTGCATCAATGTCGCGTTTCTAGTCCATAAAATGGCTGTTTCAACGCGGTGGTTCGGGTAGATTTGCGCCAACGCTTGGGCATACGCGCCCATTTGCCGCAACAATCCTTCGGGGCAAGAGCGTGAATGGTCGGGCACCGTGGCATTTGATTTGAAATCCACAGCAAGCACAGAAGTTTCAGTGACAATTAGCCTGTCAATCACACCGTACACTTTGCGACCATTGATTGTCACCGTCACTGGCACCTCGGCAAGTGAGGTGGGATCAAAAATATGCACCAATTCGGGATCAGTCAGCGATTTTTCGACCTCGGCCAACAAGGACGCGCGGTCGGCCACAGCCGTGTCTGGCAATAACCGATCTGCCGCATTTGGCCAGTCCTGTTGTGGAAAATCCGGTAGATGCTCAAGCAACAGATGTATCTGCGAACCGCGCAATTTGGCGGCATCTTCGTCTAGCCCATCGTCACCGGGCAATGCCTTAGCCCCATCCAGATCAGACGGAGACAGAACAGGTGTTTCTGGAATCTCTAATGGAGGATTAACGGCAAACAGATCAGGAATTATGCTGGTTTGAGCTGCTTCAAAGGTATCTTTCTGCCAGTCCAGCTGGTTCCAATCTGCATGGCCTAACCGCCGGATCCGTTCCCCATTTACCTCAACATATTCGGCATTGGCCTGGATCATCGCGGCCTCGACCATCTGATACCAGGAATTGCCCTGTTTATCCAAATCCCCGGCGGCAGTTACAATTAACCACTTTTCGGCACGTGTTAGAGCCACATATAGCAGACGCAGCCGTTCATTCATCTGCTTGCGTCGGGCGTCATCCTGTACCGTTTTCAAAGTGTCCGGCATCTCGGCCGCATTGATCCGCCACAACGGCGTTCCATCCGCCACCATGATTTCGTCATTGGGCGGAGGTCTTCGCGGGCCTGTATCAGGTAAAATTACAATCGGTGATTCAAGACCCTTGGCGCCATGTACGGTCATAACCCGGATCAGATCACCGGCGCTTCCCATCTGGCGTTTGACGTCAAGATCATCGGTCTCCATCCAGATCAGAAAACCAGTCAGGCTCGGCACTGATGATCGCTCATAGGCCAATGCCTGCGTCAAGAGTGCGTCAATCCCGTCCTCGGCTTCAGAGCCAAGCCGCCCGAGCAGTTTGCGCCGCCCATTATGACGCGTCAGGATGCGTTCGATAAGGTCAAACGGGCGCAGAAAGTCTGTGTGATTGCGCAGGTCGTTAAGTATCCCCATGGTTTCGGGAAATTCATCGCTTCGATCCCGTAAAGCAGGCCACAAATACGGGCCCTTGCGATGATGGGCGAGGTTAAACAGGTCTTGTTCTGACCAGCCAAACAGTGGCGACTTCAGAACCGTGGCAAGGGCCAGGTTGTCTTCTGGTGTGACCAGGAAATTCAGCAACGCTGCAAGGTCTTTGACCGCCAGTTCAGCCCCAACTTTTAACCGATCCGCCCCGGCAATAGGCAGTTTGGCCGCCTTACAGGCGCGGATGATTTCGGCGAACAGATCAGAGCGGCGCTGTACCAGAATCAGGAAATCACCGGCTCTAACACGGCGTTTTTCAAAGATTCCGGGTTTTGGGCCGTCCACCGGAATAGTTGCGCCGTTGTCGATCATGTCCTTGATCGAGGTGGCAATATTTTCGGCCAAAATAACTGTGTGATGTTGTTGGCTTTGGCGATCAACCGGATCGGTCCAAACACGTTCCGCATCATCATCAACCTTGGTGACAACGGGCCACAGATCGACGCGACCGGGTAGGTCGGATTTGAACGCCCGATGTTGCGAGTCCTTGCGAAACCCGGCATCAAGGTGATCTTCAAACACCAGATCAACCAGCCGTAAAATGGCGTCAGAGGATCGGAATGAATATTCCAACGTCAGATCTTCGAGCGCGATGCCCGAGTTTTCTAGCCGTTTTCCAAACTCGGTTTGCATCCGATCAAACGCATCCGGATCGGCGCCCTGAAACGAATAGATAGACTGCTTTTTGTCTCCAACCACAAAAATTGTACGCTCTACATCGGGACGCGCACCCAACCCGCTGGTGAATTCCTGGGCAAGCTTTTCAATCACATCCCATTGTGCCGGGCTGGTATCTTGCGCTTCGTCGACCAGAATATGGTCAATCCCGCCATCCAGGCGATACAAAACCCAGGCCGCGACCGATGGATCATTCAGTAATTGCCGGGCTTTCAGTATTTGATCGTCAAAATCAAGCCATCCGCCGATCTGTTTGCGCCGAGCATATTCAGGCAAAAACGCATCCGCGAATTGGTGAAGCGCATGTGATTTCCGCGCCGCCAATAACCCTAACCGCTGGGATCGGGCAGCCTCGACTCGCAACATAAAGGGTTCGAGTTTGGCCATCAGATCGGGATTGGCTTGCCGGGTGGCTTTGGTCGGAAACGCGTCTAATTTGGCGGAAAACGGTTCAATGGTTTTGGAAGCAGCCCCAGCAAGAAAGTATTTTTCAAGCAGCGGAAGGTCTCCAATTCCCGGGTTTTTGATCGTGGCCAATACCTTGGACGTTTTGACATCCGTAACGCTTCCGGTACTCATCGCGCTGGCCAGATCCTGGATCAGATCAGCCTCGTTACCCAAAAATACCCGTGTTTCGAGATCTGAAATGGTGAACCCGATGGGCAGTCCAAAGACAACCAACAAATCATCAAAACTCATAGGTTCGCCAAACGCTTCACGCTTGCTGACGATCGCTCTGGTCAGATCGTCAAGCCCGGTTTCGGTTGCATACCGGGCGATTGCGTTGATCAGCGAGGTGTTGTTTCCATCGGCAAATTCATCGATAATTTCAGCACGAAGCATTTCGGCGGCGCGATCTTCCATTTCGGAAAACTGCGGGCTTACCCCGGCCTCAAGCGGAAAGCGTCGCAGTAGTGAGGCGCAAAACGAATGGATGGTCTGAATTTTCAGCCCGCCGGGCGTTTCGATAGCACGGGCAAACAGGGTTCGGGCGTGGGCCAATCGCGTCGGATCAATGGTGCCGTCATCGCCCAATTCGGTCAGCGCGACCGTCAGATCGGCGTCACTAAGCATCGCCCATTTACCCAACCGTTCAAACAGACGGTTCTGCATCTCGCCAGCTGCAGCCTTGGTGTAGGTCAGGCAAAGAATGTGCTGTGGCTGCACGCCATTCAGTAGTAACCGTGCCACCCGGTCGGTCAAAACGCGGGTTTTACCGGACCCGGCATTTGCCGAAAGCCAGGTAGATGACGATGGGCGTGCCGCCTGAATTTGACGTTCTGTGGCTTCGTTTGGGGCGATCATGACACGTCCTTTGATGTTGGGGAGGTGGTTCGATCCCATTCCCCAAATCGCGCCAATTGATCATAATCCCCTGTATCAGAGTCTTTGAACAGCATTCGGCGGGACGTAAACCCCTGGGTTGGCGACTGATATGCGGCGATCAAAGTGTACAATTCCTCCCAGATAGAATTCGGCGGATTGTCCTCTAGCGGAGATGGAAACTCCTTGGCTGATGATCCAAGGCCGATAAAGACAGATTTTGTTACCGGGGCCGCGTCTATGCCCTTAAACCCGCCTTGCTCGGCGATCGCTGCCTCAAGCAACAACTGTTTATCAAAGCTCGCCTGTTGTTTTAGCGAGGGCGGGGCACCTGTTTTGTAGTCGTAAATATGCAGCGCACCGGCGCTGTCGCGATCAATACGGTCGGCGGTTCCGGTCAGGGTGAAATTCAGGCCTTTCAATTCGCTTTTGGCCCCAACTTCAAAGCCGATAGGGGTGGCCTGATCGCGGCGGATCAATTCATCTGCCAGAAAAGGTTTTGCAAACCGGTCAATCCGCGCCAGCCAAAGCAGTCTTGCAGTTGGCCAGGGCACAATATCCGCAAGGGTTTCGCGCGATAACGTCGTTAGGTTTTCAATCGTTAGGGCGCCAATATCGTCGACACTGGCGCGAATAAACAACTCAAGAACCCGATGTAAAACAGTGCCGCGCAACAATGCGTCGGGGGTTTGCACCAACGGGTCGAGCGGTTTAAGGCGCAGCACATGTTTGGCGTAAATCGAATAGGGATCGCGGATCAGCCGTTTGATTTCTGTCACCGACAGGCCTTTGGGACGCGCAGCCAAAGGTGGGCATGGCGACGGGCGAGGGGCCAAATCAATGCGCGGAGCGGCCTCGATTTGTTCGGCCCAATTCAGGTAAATCTCGCCACGCGAGGTCATTGCCTGCAGGACCGATGGGCCGTCCTGTTCTGGCAATCCCCCCAACAAATTGGTCAAACGGTTCAGCCAACGAGACGCAACAGTTTCCGCGTCGTTTGACCGTTTTGACCGGGTCAACCACACCTCGGGCGCGGCGATGGCCTGTTGAAAATCATGTGCCGACAGACCGATACGGCGTTCGGGCAGCAATAGACCCGCTTGCAGGCGTAAATTGCGGTTCAGCCAAGGGTCGGGATGGGCGGCCTCGGGCCAGCTGCCTTCGTTCAGGCCGCCCAAAATCATCAGATCGGCACCCTGTACCCGGGCCTCGAGCGTACCCCAAATCATGATGCCGCTGCGCGGCGCATCACGGTCGCGAACCTCACCCTGAGACAACAATGCGCCCAGCAGATCGGCGAAATCACGGGCGGACATATCACCGCCTGCATCGGCGTGGGTTTCAAGATCGGTAATGACGGCTAGCGCCTTTTGCCCAGCGTTTTGATCCCAAAGCGTACCACTGCCATCGGCCAAACTGCCCGCGGCGATGGTTTCGGCAATGCGACGCAATTGGGCGATCCAGTCCTTTAGGGGGTGATCGCCTTTGGTCTGTTGCGGTATGAAACTATTGGTTACCCAGTTTAACCATTCCTCGGGCAGATCGCGTTTTTTTCCAAACACGGCCAGACTCTCTGCGCCTGGATAGGGCGGACCGTTACGGCGGATATGTAATTCCAGATCGCGAGTGTGCAGCAAGTGATCGTTGCGCCCTTCACCGCTGTGACACAGAGGGTGTTTGAGCAGGGTCAGCAGCATTTCACTGTTCAGGCGTTCACAAAACAGACCGGCAACATGGCGCAAAAACCGGCCCGGAGGCGACAGATGCAAGGGCAATCCAGCGCTGTCATCGGGAACGATATTCCATCGGTCCAAGGCGGCGCTAACCTGGCGCGTTAACATCCGGTCGGGCGTGATAAGAGCGGCGGTTTGCCCGGTTTCAGCAGCCTCGCGTAGCCGCATGGCGATGGTTAACGCCTCGGTGCGGGGGGAGGATGCGGTAACCAAGGTCATGTGCGATGTCGCGTCGGCAAGGCCGCGCAATTCGGGGCCTTCGGCCATCCATGCGTCGGTGAATGGGGCAGGGCGCAAGGCCAGGGAAATCAAACGGTTGCGGGCTTCTGATGGGGGGGGCGTTTCGGCCCAAGGGGCAATGTCAGACGGTCTGATATTCAGCGTCTGCATCAGGTAATGAAAGCGGTATTGTGGATGATCCTCAGACATCAACGAGTCTTGCAATTGTGCCCAAACCGCATCCGGTTGGTCAAAATCATATCCGGGTAAAACAATCGCCCCTTGTGGCAATCGCGCAATGGCATCCATCAGCATCAGCGTCGTGCCACGCGACCCGGTTGACCCGGCAAGGATAACGGGATGGTCCGGCGGAGAAAGCTGCCACCGGGCAATCAGGTTTTCGACGACGCGACGTTGTCTTGCCTGTGCATCCAGCGCGCTGTCATCGGCGCTGACAAAATGATCCGCGATGTTGAAAAACTGCTGGGCGCGGGCCCAGTGCCCGGACATATCGGTCACGTCCAGATTGCGGATTGTGTCGGCGGACACGCCTTCGCCGTTCATCTCGTCCATGAGCGCGGCCAGGCTGTCGGCAAGGTCGTAAAGCGATGCACGCGCGGCGAGATCTGGTTGCTGATCAAGCAGTTGCGAGATCAGCTGCGCCAATTCCAGCCGTCGGCGCAACGGTGATACTGCTGGCGGAAGCGCGGTTTTATCTTGGGGTTCTTCAAGATCGGTGAGCAGGGAAATTCGGGGTAACAGCCGGGGCGGGCCATCCTCAAACAAGGCGCGTATACGGCGGGCCATGCGGCGGGTGTTGACGATCAAATGGGTGCGGGCCAGTGCCTCGGGGGGGATGCAATCGGACCGTTGGGTCAGGCCGTCAACCACCGCACGTGGGAAATCAACGCCGGGGGCGAGCGCAAAAACCCGAGGGGTTTCGGTTGCATCAAACATCAGCATGTTCCAGCATGGATTTCGCCAGGGCAAGGCCAGCAGGATTGCCAACATCGCACCATTGTCCGGGATAGTTTAGCGCGAAAAGCCGGTTTTTGTGCAACATTTTATCCCACAGCAGGTTCAGCGAAAACGTAGGCTCGTCGATATCAAAAAGCCCTTGGGTCTTGATAATCTGCGCGCCGCCATAAACCAGTTGCGTGCCGCGCCTGATATGGCCCTGGGTATCAACGTCAAAATCGCCATCGCGCTGAAACCCCACGGCCTGCGCGGTGGGAATGCAAATCAACAGGGCATCCATTTCGTCGGGATTCCACGCCATTTTCAACATCTGCAAAGGATTGGGCCCGACCCAAATTGCATCAGGATTCAGCGTATAGACCGGCGCGTCGCCCAACAGGGGCAGGGCAGCACGCAAACCGCCGCCGGTTTCCAAAACGTCGGGCTGTTCATGGGACAATAACACACCCTTTGGTGTCAGATGTTCGGCGAGCATCTCGGGTTTGTAATGCAGGTTCGCGACGATCCTGTCGGGATTGATGGCATCGACCAGATCTAACGCGTGATCAATCAGCGGTCGGCCTGCCACATGAATCAGGGGTTTGGGCCGGTCCTGAGTCAAAGCGCCCATTCGGGTGCCAAATCCAGCGGCAAATAGCATTACAGCATTGGGATGTATGGTCATGGCAGCCTGAGATGTTGCAAGTTTTCGGGGGTGCCACTGGGCAGAGCCGGGATCAGAATATCGGCCAGCGGCGTCAGGGCAGGATGTTGCAACCCACGTGTTACATGATCCCAGACACGCGGGATAAGGTCGACATAATGTGGCTTGCCATATTCTGTTGCCAGACGCGCGAACACGCCAAGAATTCGCAGGTTTCGTTGCACACCCAACACGGCATAGGCGGTTTTGAATGGCTGCTCATCGGTGCCTGTTTGGGTGATATAGTGTCTGATTGTTGCGGTTTCTGTCTCGGGCGATACAGTGCAGCGAATGTCCTGAAGTAGCGAGACCAGATCATAGGCCGGATGGCCGATTAACGCATCCTGAAAATCAAGCAACCCAACCTGTGCAACGCCAATCCGATCCGGCAACCAAAGCAGGTTTTCGGCGTGGTAATCGCGCAGGATCATGACCGGTTTGGCCTGTGTGTATCTGGCCAAAATATCCTTTAGCACGGTCTGAAATGACGCAAGCGCATCGGGCATCGGTTGGCCGGTAATCACCTGCTGATAGCTGGGAAAGACCAGCCCGGCCTGTTCGGTCATCAGCGATGGGTCAAAAACCGTCAGGGGCGGACAATCAATCTGGTGAAGCCTGATCAGGACATCACAGGCGGCTTGATATAGCTGGGTTTCTGACTGCGGATCGGCTGAAATCACCCGCGTAAACAGGTCATCGCCCAAATCTTCGAGCAGGATTAGACCGGCCTCGGCATCTTCTGCATATATTTCCGGGGCGCTAAAACCATGCGCGGACAAATGCCGGGAAATCTGAACAAAGGGTTGGATTTTTTCGCCGGACTCTGGGGGGGCGTCCATCAGAACGGCGGTTATTCCGTCTGGATTCGTCAGCCTTTCGTAACGTCGTGCTGACGCATCGCCGGCGAGGAACGTTCGGGTTGCATTTGCCCAGTCGGTTTGTGCCAAAAACGCGGTGATTTGTTCAAAGCGATCGGTCATTGCAATACTTGTCCCAAAATCTGCGACCATCGGGGCGTCGTCCATTCGAATGTCAGATGGCGAACCATTTCCTGTTTGCTATCCGGTTCTAGCCGCAGCATAAGGGCATGTTTTGGGGTCAATGTTCCTAGCCGGTCAGGCCATTCGATCAAGCAGATTGCGGTGTCAAAAGCATCTGTCAGGCCAAGCTCTTCGATCTCGTCCAGGCTAGTTAGACGGTAAAGGTCGGCGTGCCACAGTTCTCCGGCCTGAGTGTCGTAGGTCTGCACAAGGGTAAAAGTTGGCGATGGTACGTCCTCAATCAGGTGCAAAACCGACTGAATAAGATGGCGGGAAAAATGGGTTTTTCCGGCACCAATTGGCCCATCAAGCAGCAGACAATCGCCCGGTCGCAAGAGTACGCCAAGCCTCACCGCAAGTTGGGCGGTTTCTTGGGCGGAATGCAGGGTGAGGGAATGGGGCGATTGGATCATGGGACCACAATGACTGGCCCATTTCCCGGTCGCAAGCAGGATCAGTCTGTTTCTGTTGTCTCGTGTTGTTTTGTGTCCGTTTCTGTGTTTGTGCCCGGCAAAGAAAAGCTGACCATTGTTGCGCGGGATTGCACCGGGTTCACCGTACAGGTCAAGGTTTCCCCGGATTTGAGCTGTACTTTCGCCCTCCACTCTACCCGGTTTTCGCGGCCAACAACATAGTCTCGGATGTCCCCCCATACCGGGGTTGCGTCGCATTTTTCTTGCCAGCTTCGCGTGGCATCCAGAACGGTGACATTGGCAAAACTGCCGTCTGGATTGACGTCCCACAAGGTGCGATAGGCAGTATTGCAGATCGTCAGAACCCCATCTGCGCCAAACACGACAATGGCGTCGCTCAGGTTATCCAGAATTGATTGGCCAAGCTCAAGATCCGAACGAAACCGCCTGGTTAGGGTCACTTCGGCGGTGATGTCTTCAAACAAAAAGGCAACGGCACCGTCGGGATGTGGTCGTCCATTAACCGAATAGACAGAACCGGATGGTAGTGACCAGGTCTCCTGACACCGACCGTCGGCCGCCGCGGCCACCAGATTGGCCATTTGGTGACGCCAGCCATTATAGTTCTTGGGTTCGGGCATCATCTGGCTATCACGAAGCCGGTCGAAAAACGAAAACAGATTGGGCCGGCCGCTTAGAAAGTCAGCGTTTAATGCGGTCAGGTCGATCAGTGCGGGATTGAACAACACCAATTGACGGTTGCGATCAAAAATTGCCAGGCCGATGGAAAGCTGTGCAAAGGTTTTGGCCAACGTCTGTACAAAATTACGCTGGGCGATTTCGGCATCCACGACGGCATTGATGTCCGTGGCGTAAAACAGGCAATAGCCATCATGCTGCTCGGTTGAAACGTCGAACCAATAGGCCTTGTCACTGTCAGGAACAGCGATGGACATGCGTCGGACCTGGCCGCTTGTTCGGGATTTTTTTGAGGGGCTGAACAGGGGTTGTGATGAATTGGGTTTGGTCTTGCGCACTTTTTTGTAAACGGTTGCATATGCCCTGTTATACCAACCAACAGTGCCGTTTTCCTCGACCCGCCAAACCGGGTTTGGGGCCTCATCCACGGCGGTGCGCAATGTTTCCAGTTCTTGCGATGGCGGCAATGCCTTAGCATTTTGCTCGGCGCTCACCGATGGGTCGCGCAATTCAATCCGGGTAATGCCATCGACCCATTCGCCCAGAATCGTCCCCGCATCGTTGTCGGTATTGGCCGCTATGGTCATTCGGCCCTGTGATTTGACCTTTTCAAAGGCGTCTGGGAATTCTGGAAACCTGTCTTTAAACAATTGGTGCAATCGCTGCCAGTCAGTGGTTTCAGGGGTGCAATCAGGCAATGCCGGAGCACCCGCGCTGGCGTCAATCAGCGTTTCCTCAGCGAACAAATACACCTTGTTACTAAGGTCTAAGGGGCGTTGGGGCGCGGAAACAGATCGACGTGATAACCAGTACACAGCGCCGGTTGCACAGGCCATGCTAATAGCAAGCAATAAAATCCAGTCTGGGGTCAATAACATCAGGATCGCCATGGTTAAGAACGTTAACCTCACCAAACGTCAAAAAGGTTAATGGCGCATTAACCCCAAGTTAATTGGCGGGTAATGTCTGCGATTATATTCTAATCGGCTGGTTTTGTCCCATTGGCACCACGTTATCCCCGACCTGCGCGTCGATTGCACCGCGCGGCCAGATGACTTCGACAATGGCACCACAGCGTTCTTTGGAGGTCTTGGCTGGCTGCATATAATCGGACCCATTGGCAAATGTCAGCTGGGCACCAGAACGTTCCAGCAGGGTTTTGGCAATAAACAGGCCCAGCCCCATGCCCTCATATCCGGGGCGGGCGGTCTGTTCGACGTCTGTGCGGCGGCGGCGCATGAATGGATCGCCAATACGGCCAATCAGATGCGGCGGATATCCCGGACCGTCATCCAGAATGCGGATAGAAATGGTGTCATCGGTCCAGATCGCTTCGACCCAGACATTGGCGCGGGCGAAATCAACGCCGTTCTGAATCAGATTGCGCAGCCCGTGGATCATTTCGGGCTTTCGCAGCACTGAGGGCTGCTGATAGTCGCCTCCTTCGCCGGGGCCCTCTTCAAAATGGATAAATTTTCCGCGACTCATATGCGGCTCGGCGGCCTCGTTTATCACGGCACTCAGCGGGGCCTGCCGCAAATGCAGGTCGTCTTTGCCGGCCCGCCCCATGTCGCGCAGGATGTCACGGCACCGGTTGGCCTGCTGTCGGATCAGCGCCGCATCTTCGCGTAAATCAGGGCGGTCGCCCAGTTCTTCAATTAGCTCGGCACTGGCAAGTTTGATAGTGGCGAGCGGCGTGCCCAATTCATGCGCGGCGGCGGCAATAACACCGCCCAGATCGGTCAATTTCTGTTCGCGTGACAGGGCCATTTGCGTGGCGGCCAGCGCATCCGACATTGAATGCATCTCGGACGTGATGCGACGTGAATAGGCGCCCATAAACAGCGTTGCGATGACAATCGCCGTCCAGTTGCCAAACACAAAAATGTCGGGAATCCGCAGGATTGAGCCCATTTGTGTGCGTAAAGGCAGGTGATACCCGGCAAGGATTGAAACCAGGATGATCGCGGTACTGCTGATAATGATGGTCGACCGCAGCGACATCACGCTTGCCGAAATTGTCACCGGAGCCAACAGGAGCAGCGCAAAAGGGTTGTTCAGACCACCAGTCAGGAACAGCAGAAAGGCCAGTTGCAAAAGGTCAAACAGCACCATCAGAAAATTCTCGGATTCTGACAGGCGTTTGTTTTCAGGGAACACAAAAGTGGCAATCAGATTACCAACAACCGAGGCGCCAACGGCGAGATAACACAGGCCAAGTTCGAGTTGCAGATGATAGAAATGTTGCGCCACCAGAATTGCGATCAACTGGCCGCCAATCGCAACCCAACGCAGTAGGATCAGCGTCCGCAGGCGTAGCCAGTTGCTGCGGTGTTGTCCGTGTAAAATTCCAAAGCTTACGTCGTCCATTCCTGTCCCAGATCAATTGCATCGGCTGTATATGGTGATAGATGTCTGCGGTGATACGATCAACCGTTCTGCCAACCACACCGCCACTTAGCCAAAGGTACCGCCATGACCCGAATTATTGCAACAGCCGCCACTATTGGTCTTGCTGTTCTTTTGGTTGGCATTTGGGTTATCACGGGGTTTCGATCCTCGGATGACGTGTTTGCCAGTTGCCGTACCAGTGTGATTGCTGGTGGGGCCGGGCAGATTGGCGGGTCTTTCACGCTGGTGAATTCTGACGGCAAGACGGTGACCGACAAAGACGTCATCACCGGGCCTTCGCTGCTTTACTTTGGCTATACGTTTTGCCCGGATGTCTGCCCGTTCGATCTGGCGCGCAATGCCGATGCCGTCGATGTGCTGGACGAGAACGGATATTCGGTGACGCCGGTGTTCATTTCGATTGATCCGGCGCGGGACACACCCGAGGTTATTGGCGACTATGCCTATAACATGCACGAACAGATGATTGGGTTGACCGGAACCGCCGAGCAGGTGAAAGCCGCCAGTCAGGTATATAGGACATATTACCAGGCCCATCCGGCCGATGATGAGTATTATCTGGTGGATCATTCGACATTCAGCTACCTAGTGCTGCCTGAACATGGGTTTGTCGAATTTTTCCGTCGCGATGTTGAACCGGAAGACATGGCGGCCAGAATTGGCTGCTTTTTGGACAATGCGTAAAACGGGAATGTTTGACGTTTGATGTGGTGCTGGTAATACTCGGCCATAGATACAATAAGAAAAAACCGTTAAGGAGCCGACATGCCCGAACACAATCCACAGGACATTGGACCAGATAAATCTTTGTTACTTGTGGATGATGACGAACCGTTTCTGCGGCGTCTTGCCAAAGCAATGGAGAAGCGCGGGTTCGAAGTTGAAATGGCGTCTTCTGTCGCGGCGGGCCGGGCCATCGCCACTGCGCGCCCACCTGCCTATGCGGTTGTTGATCTGCGGCTTGAGGATGGGAATGGCCTTGATGTGGTCGAAGTGTTGCGCGACAAGCGGCCCGATAGTCGGGTTGTAATGCTAACCGGCTATGGAGCGATTGCCACAGCGGTGGCAGCGGTCAAGATTGGCGCCACGGATTATCTTTCAAAACCGGCCGATGCGACGGACATCACCAACGCGTTGCTGGCCAAGCCGGACGAGCTCCCTCCTCCCCCGGAAAACCCAATGAGCGCGGATCGCGTGCGGTGGGAACATATCCAGCGGGTCTATGAATTGTGCGACCGCAACGTTAGCGAAACGGCGCGGCGGTTGAACATGCACAGACGTACGTTACAGCGTATCCTGGCCAAACGAAGCCCTCGTTAGAGTATAATTATGATCAAAAAACCCAGTCGACAGCAGGTCTATACCCTGGTCGTTCAAATCGGCCGCAAAGAGGGTGATGGTCTTCCCAAAGATGCAACGGGTGCGGCGCTGATGTGCTATGCCAGCGGCATAGACGAGGCCGAAGCCGTGCGCGAAACCGTGGCAATCCTGAAACAGGCCGACACGGCACCGTTGGATGTGACCGGATATGGCACCTTGCAGGAACGCGAAGAAGTTGGCCACGAAATCAGCGATGAAGAACGCGGATTGATGCAGCGCGCGCTTGAGGAAAATTCGGTTATTGTGGCGCAGATGACGCCGTTTTTCGGCGATGGGCCGGATGAGGCCTTGGCGTAATTCGGCTTAGTGCCGCACGCCGAACCATTTGGCATAAAGCTCATCATAGGCGCCATTCTCGCGCAGGTACAAAAGCGCCAGATTGACGTCTTCGACAAGC
>JBLHMP010000011.1:0-61560 GCA_047623555.1 Granulosicoccus sp. | reverse complement strand
TGTCCCGGCTTGTCACATCAAATTCGGTTTTTGCCCGGTCAACAACGTCCTGCGGCATCGGCCGGGTAATCAACAATTTCATTACATTAATCTTCCGCCAATAGGCACATCCGCGCCCGGACCAATTAAAACAATCTCACCGTCGGCATCAGGCAACCCCAGCACCAGAACCTCGGACATGAACCGGCCAATCTGACGCGGAGGGAAATTTACCACCGCCATCACCTGCCGACCAACCAATGTATCCGGTTGATAATGCGCGGCAATCTGAGCCGATGATTTCTTTTCGCCAATGTCGTCACCAAAGTCGATCCACAGCTTGATCGCCGGTTTGCGTGCCTCAGGATAGGGTTCGGCCTGCACAATTGTGCCAACGCGAATGTCGACTTTCAGGAACTCATCAAACGAAATCTCAGCCACGCGACAATTCCTTGCTTCGGTTGGTCGCCGCCGCAACGGCCCCCTTCAACAACGCAGGAAAGCCGGTCTCGCGGTCCATCAACACCTCAAGCGCCGCCTGCGTCGTGCCATTGGGACTGGTCACATTCACCCGCAATTGCGCCGGGTCTTCCTCGGCCGCCTCGGCCAACGCCCCTGCCCCGGCCACAGTCGCCTTGGCCAAACGCATCGCCAATTCCGCAGGCAGGCCCTGTGCCTCGCCTGCTGCGGCCAATGTCTCGATCAGGTGGAACACATAGGCAGGCCCCGAACCACTGACCCCGGTAACCGCATCCATCTGGCTTTCATCGTCAAGCAGAACAGTCTGCCCCACAGCGGCCAAAAACCCCTCGGCCAATGCCACATCAGCCTCTGTCGCCGCGGCATTGCCAATCAACGCCGTAATCCCGCGCCCAATCGCAGCAGGCGTATTTGGCATCGCCCGTATAATCGGCGTGCCAGTCCCGAATACCTGCTCAAACGACGCAATCGACGTGCCCGCCGCCACCGACACAAACAACGTGCCACCGCCGCCCAGCGCCACCAGCACTGGCAGGGCCTCGCCCATCATTTGCGGTTTAACAGCAATTAGCACAATCGCCGGTTTGGCGGGCAAAGGTGTGTTCACATTCACCCCCTGCGCCTGCACCCAGTCTGATGGCATCGGGTCAATCACCCAAACCGAACTGGCAGGCAGCCCGCCATCCAGCCAACCGGCAAGCATCGCCGAGCCCATCTTGCCACAGCCCAAAAGCACCAGCCCCCGGCGTGCTACATCGTTCATATCCATGTGGTTTTGCCCCCGTTTATTCAAACCGTCAGGGCAAATGTTTACGCGCGGCCATAGGCCTCTGCAATGGCCACCTGCATGGCGTCCTTGGGCGTGCGGTCACCCCAAACCAACAACTGAACTGCAGGATAATAGCGCTCAGCACTTTTTACCGCCGCCGTTATCATCGTGTCAATCTGCTCAGGGCTGGCCACCTGGCCACCGGTCAAGATCAAACCATAGCGATAGACCATCAGCTTTTGATCGGCCCAATAGGTGAACGCGCCGGCCCAACATTCGTCATTCATCGCATTAAGCAGCTCATACAGCTTGCCGAGCTTTTCCTCAGGCGGTTCCATCTCAAAGGTACAGACCATGCGCAGAGTTTCGTCATATCCCGACCACGCCAGCGTGATCGAATAGGTCCGCCACTGACCTTCGACTGCCATAGCAATCTGGTCATCGCCAACGCGGTCAAAGTCCCACTCGTGATGCTCGGCCAGAGTTTCGACAATGTCGATCGGATGAATATCGTCGTCCAGATAGGATTCAGAAAGGGCCATGGTGCCACCTCACTTTAAACCAAATACAGTTTAGAGCGGATAACGCCTCAAACGCTAGTTGCCTACTCTATAGACCGGGGCGAACCCCCGTGTTCATACTACATATGGTGCGGTGTGCCAAACATTCTGGCAAGCCCTATTTTTGGGGATAACTACAATAAGTTGTGGATAGCATGACCAAACGCCCAAAATGCAGGTGCACTTTCGGCTTCTTCTCGTCAAAAATACCTAAAAGCAACAGCAGCCAAAACACCGCGCGACCTAAACTTGGCGTCGCGTCGGCGCCCTGCTGAATAAAAAATGGCGCGGCAGCGCCACCTTTGGACTTGTCGTGCTTTGAATCAGCCCTTGACCTCAAGTGCTGCAATCCGGGCCGACAATGCCTCGTTCTCTTCGCGTGCTTTTTGGGCCATGGCCCGCACTGCATCAAATTCTTCGCGGGTCACAAAGTCGCGATCAGCCAGCCAGCGATCCAACAAGGATTTCATCGCCGTCTCGGCTTCGCCCTTTGCACCTTGGGCCACGCCCATCGCATTGGTCATCAATTGCGAAATATCGTCCATAATTTTGTTGCGCGTCTGCATCTTGCCATCTCCGTGTCTAATCAGCACCTATATGGGCAGCACAAGGCGACACCGCAAGGTTGACTCTCCCCTAAAGCCAAAGGCATTCAAACGAATATGACAGCTATTTTGCAATTCCCAAATATTTCGCCCGAATTATTCTCGTTTTCGCTGTTCGGAACTGAATTCGCCCTGCGCTGGTATGCGCTCTCCTACATTGTTGGCATTCTGCTGGCTTGGCGGCTTGGCGCCTATGCGCTGGATCAGTCGCGCCTGTGGCGCAATGGCACCCCGCCGATGACCCGCCTGCAACTGGATGATCTGCTGACCTGGATCATCATCGGCGTCATTCTTGGTGGCCGACTGGGTTTCGTGCTGTTTTATCAGCCGGCATACTACCGACAGCACCCGGCAGAAATCCTGATGGTTTGGAATGGCGGCATGTCCTTTCACGGCGGTTTTCTCGGCGTGGTCATCGCGGTTCTGATCTACTCGCTACTCCACAAAATACCACTGATCGCTGTTGCCGACTTTATCTCGCACGCGGTGCCTATCCCGATTTTGTTTGTGCGACTGGCCAATTTCGTCAATGCCGAACTGTGGGGGCGCGCCACGGACATGCCGTGGGCCATGGTTTTTCCCGGGACTGCCGCCCAAACCTGCACCGATGTTATCGGCATCTGCGCCCGCCATCCATCGCAACTCTACGAAGCAACCCTCGAAGGGCTGGTTCTGGGGCTGCTGTTGGCTTGGATGGTGTACCGGCGCGGCGCGTTCAAATCCGGCGGGCTGGTTGTTGGCACATTCCTGACCGGCTACGCGCTGGCGCGGTTTACCGTTGAATTCTTTCGCCAGCCGGATGCGCAATTTATCAGCATCGGCAACCCCCTTGGTCTGGCCTGGCATATTGACGGACTTGGCCTGACCATGGGCCAATCGCTATCGTTGCCAATGATGGCCGTCGGACTATGGCTGATCCTGCGCGCCCGACACTCACCAAGCGCGTCCGCCACGTGACCCTCAAAGAGCGGATCATTGCCCGCATTCGGCAGGATGGCCCGCTGAGTCTGGCCGACTACATGACCGACTGCCTGTTGCACCCGACGCTGGGCTATTACACGACCCGCAATCCGTTTGGCGTCGCCGGGGATTTCATCACCGCGCCGGAAATCAGCCAGATGTTCGGCGAACTGATCGGATTGTCACTGGCGCAAAGCTGGCTTGACCAAGGCAGCCCGGCGCGTCTCACACTGGCCGAAATTGGCCCCGGACGTGGCACCCTGATGCGGGACATGCTGCGCGTCAGCCACAACATACCCGGGTTTCACGCCGCCGCCGACATCATGCTGATCGAGGCCTCGCCCAAAATGCGCGATCTTCAGGCCGACACGTTAGCAAATCACGCCCCGCGCTGGATCGACAGCGTCGCCGATCTGCCTGATCAGCCCCTATACCTTGTGGCCAACGAATTTTTTGACGCCCTGCCGATCCGCCAATACCTGCGCGTTGGCTCGGGTTGGTCTGAACGATGCATCGGCGCGCAAGGCAAAGACCTGAGCTTTGGCCAAGCCACCCCAAGCCATCTGAACGCACTGACCCATCGCATCCAAGACACCAAAGACAATGATCTGGTTGAGGTTTGCCCAACGGCCCCCGCCATCGTCACCGAAATCAGCAGGCGTATTGCCAGCTGTGGCGGCGCGGCGCTGATCGTGGATTACGGCGATTGGCGTTCTTTGGGCGATACTTTGCAGGCGGTGCGCAACCATGAACCCACCGATCCGCTGGCCGATCCCGGGCAGGCCGATCTGACCGCGCATGTGGATTTTGAAGCCCTGGCAATCGCCGCCCGTGCCGCAGGTTGTGCGCACACAAAACTAACACCTCAAGGCGTGTTTTTGGAACGTCTGGATATCACCACACGCGCCCAGTCATTGGCCAAAAACCTAACCGGCGCCGACCTCAATACACTGATTTCTGCACATCGCAGGTTGACGCACCCCGCAGAAATGGGAAACCTGTTCAAAACGCTTGGCCTCTATCCGGCCAATGCGACCCCTCCACCCGGACTGGCCCCATGACCCTGGAAATCCTCACCTCTGATCTTTTGTCACCAATGCTGCATGGGTTTTTCACCCGACGCGGTGGCGCGTCGTCGGGCGTATTCACCGGGCTGAACTGTGGCACCGGATCAACGGACCAACGCGAAATCGTCCAGATCAATCGCGCCCGTGTCGCCAATGCCATGCAGGTCGCGCCGGATGCCCTATTGGGCGTACAACAGATCCATTCGGCCAACGTTGTGACCGTCACGGATGCAACCGAGACGCGCCCGCCCGCCGATGCCATGGTTACCACAACGCCGGGGCTGGCGCTGTCGATCCTGACCGCAGATTGCCAGCCGGTATTGTTTGCCGATCCCGACGCCCGGGTCATTGGTGCTGCCCACGCCGGTTGGCGCGGAGCCCTTGACGGGGTGCTGGAGGCCACGCTTGACGCAATGGAGCAATTGGGCGCCCAGCGGGCCAACACAATTGCCGTTATCGGCCCCAGCATCAGCCAGGCCGCCTATGAGGTTGGCCCTGATTTCATGGATGAATTTCTTGCCGATGATCTGGACAACACGCGTTTCTTTGCCGGTGGCGTCGATGACCGACTGCAATTCGATCTGCCCGCATACGGTCTTCATCGTTTACGCGGTGCGGGCATCGGATCTGCCGGATGGATCCGTCACTGTACCTATTACGATGCCGGCAGGTTTTATTCCTACCGCCGGACCACACATGCAAAAGAGGCCGACTACGGCCGCCTGATTTCGGTCATTCGGCTGTAAATGTGGCCAACACTGAACGTTTTCTGCCACAATTGGGCAAATTAGCGACAGTTTTGCAGATTTTATCGACCAATTACTTAAAATTTTATCTTTAGGTAACAGCGGATTACCATGAAAAAGCAAGGGAAATACCGTTCCTTTGACATCGCACGGCGCACTGCCAAACAATTCCCCAAACGTGACAAAACTCTGCCTCATTGTCACGTCATCACGTCAGCTAGTTCTTAACCGCCAAGCATACCTGGCGACAGTAAGCGATAGCAGAGGTTAGTCCATGAAAACCAATACCCGTTTCATTCAGTCGGTCGTCAAATCCAGCAAATCCACAGACGTCGTTATGCCATGGGCCCGTGGCGAAAACCGGATCACAACCATTGCGTCCCGCGTATCCCACAAAAATAACACTCGGGCCAAAGGCGTCTGATCAACAGACGGACCCTGATCAACAGGCGGGCAAAGATGTCTTTTACTGCCCGAACTGATTTGATTCGCCTCCCCAATTACAACTGATCCGAAAGATTGTGGCAGGATAGGCAGTAATCCGCTCAACAAAGCTCAGACCTAAGGGCTGATTGATCTCAAAAGCGGGCTTAATGTTCGTAAAGTTTTGACAATTCGATCCAAATTAAGTCATTATATTTACGATACAGATGAAACACCTAAACAGTGTCCATTTGGGTTGTCGGTGGGGGCCGACGCAGATGCGACCCGATACAAAAGGGCCGAAATAATGACGATCCCCCTCTCGCTTGCGCGTGCGGCACGGAATGCTGTGAAAACTGCGCCAGGCATTTTGCAAAATCATAACGCACGGCACCCAGCCACCCACCCTAGCCTGCGCCGCTACGAAGTCAGTGCATTGCTGCCCAACGGCAATATCGCAGAAACCCACCATGTTGCGCCGGCTTTGCCGATATTTGAGGACGCATTTTGCGCCTTTTCGCGCGGCTCTATCGTTGAAACCGACGCTGGGCCAATGGCAATCGAAGACCTGCTGCCTGGCGATAAAGTTCTGGATATTAACGGAGACGCCCAACCGGTTCTGTGGAAGGGCAGCACAACGCTGAACCCGGGCAGTGCGCATTCACAGCTGCATAATCTGCGCCTGACACGGCTGATGGCCGACAGTTTTGGCATGCAACGGCCTGCGACATGCATGATCGCAGGCCCAGCGGCACGCCTGTTGCATACACCAATGCATCTGCGCGCGATTGCGGGAAATAATCGCATTCTAACGCCGGTTCAGGAATTTGTGGATGGGATGAATGTGATTGAAACCGCGCCCCCCACACCGGTTGAACTGTTTCATATCTGCCTGCAGCGCCATTCGGTTATCCGGGTTGGCGGGTTGGAATTTGAAACCTTCCATCCGGGCATCAATGCCGCGCGCAATATCAGTCACGCCATGCGGTCGCTGTTTTTGAACCTGTTTGTCCATATTGAACAGCTTAGCGATTTTGGCATGCCGGCCTATCCGCGCGCCGGGGATGGTCAGCTTGACGCGCTAAATGCTTAGGCGTTCCGGCTTAGGCGTTCTTCCAGAACATCAAACGGAACGCCGGGTTCATCCTTGGCGCCCCGGATCACCAGCGATGTTTTAACGCTGGCCACATTGGGTGTGGTCAGCAATTCGCCGGTCAGAAAGCTCTGAAAACTGCTCAGGTCCGGAGCGACACATTTGAGGATAAAATCCACCTCGCCGTTCAGCATGTGGCATTCGCGCACCAATGGCCAGTTGCAGCATCGTTCTTCAAAGGCGCGCAATTCGGTCTCGGCCTGGCTGTCCAGCCCGACCATCGCAAACACCTGCACCTCAAAGCCCAATTCGCGGGCATCGACCTCGGCGTGATAGCCGCAGATCAACCCTGATTCCTCTAAGGTGCGCACCCGACGCAAACACGGCGGCGCAGAAATACCCACGCGCCGGGCCAGTTCGACATTCGTCATCCGCCCGTCAGCCTGCAATTGAGCCAGAATCATCCGATCAATCAGATCAAGTCGTGTCGTGACCATGAGTTACGCCCTTCAAATTTGCGTTTCTTATAACAGCGGTGCGTTTGCACGCAATAATATTTCGCAGCCGCGCAATAAAGTGTTTCCACGGAATGTCGGCCCGCATTAAGTGGAAACACGCGGAACATTGCGATTTCTTGAAACACCTTATTGCGCGGCAAACAATCAATCGCAGGGTTTTGATCTGAGGGGCTTTAAGCTGCCGCGCGCCATCGTTATATCGAATTCCCGAGGGGCCCCTGCGGCCAGCACACACCATTGGGGAATGTCATGGCAGATTCGCGCCACACAAAAGTTCTTATTATTGGGTCCGGCCCTGCCGGATACACTGCGGGCGTCTATGCAAGCCGCGCCATGCTGAGCCCTATTTTGGTTCAGGGCATCGAACCCGGCGGCCAACTGACCACCACAACCGAGGTCGAAAATTGGCCCGGTGATACCGAAGTGCAAGGCCCCGACCTGATGATCCGCATGGAGGCGCACGCCAAAGAGATGGGCTGTGAAATCATTGGCGACATCATATCCGATCTGGACCTGTCCAAACGTCCGTTCACCGCCATCGGCGACAGCGGCACGATTTACACCGCCGACGCGATCATTCTGGCGACGGGCGCACGGGCCAAATGGCTTGGCCTGCCGTCCGAGGAAAGATTCAAAGGCTTTGGCGTGTCGGCCTGCGCCACCTGTGATGGGTTTTTCTATCGCGGTCAGGAAATTGTGGTGATTGGCGGCGGCAACACCGCGGTCGAAGAGGCGCTGTTTTTGACCAACTTTGCCTCAAAGGTGACGTTGATCCACCGTCGGGACGAATTGCGCTCGGAAAAGATCTTGCAGAATCGGCTATTTAAGAACCCCAAGATCGAAACGCTGTGGTTTCACCAATTGGACGAAGTCATTGGCACCGATAGCCCGCTGGGCGTTGAGGCCGTGCGCGTCAAACATGTGAAAACCGGCGAAATCACCGAGATTGCCGCCAAAGGCGTATTTATCGCCATCGGTCACGCCCCGGCGAGCGAGCTGGTCAAAGACGTGCTGGAAACCCATATGGGCGGCTATGTAAAGGTCAAACCCGGCACCACGCAAACCTCGGTTCCCGGCGTATTTGCGGCGGGCGATCTCACCGATCACGTCTATCGCCAGGCGGTTACCAGTGCTGGCATGGGCTGTATGGCAGCCTTGGATGCAGAGCGTTTTCTGGCTGAGGCCGACGACTAGGATGATCGCCTTTTCGGGCACAATCTGGCGGATAATGGCGCAAGAGAACGCCCATTCCCCGCTGGCGGCGGCCCGCGCGCCCGAGGGGCGGTTTCATCATAGCGGCCAGTTCGCGATCTACACCTCGCTGACCGCCAAAGGTGCGGGCATCGCCATTCAGCACTATTTTGCGCAGGATACGCGGCCCAAGGTGATTGTGCCGATTTTGGTTGAGGCACATGATATTTTGGATCTGCGCGGCACGACCGAGGACATTCAGGCCACAACCATGGTCTGCCAGGATAATCGCGCCAAAGGGCTGCGCGCGCCAAACTGGGATGTGTCCGGTTTGGCCCGGACATCGGGGCGCAGGGCATGCTTTATCGCTCGCGCTCGCGCCCGGATCTTAGCCATCTGGTGTTGTTTGGCGCGCCTGATCCGGGTTCGCTTGTGCTGCCGCAGATGCCAAAGACTGGCCATAAAATGACCAATCGCGATCGATGCAATGCTTGACGGACCAACCCCAGCTCCGCACAGTTGTTCACGAACAGTGACATATATGGAGAACAACCAGTGACTGTTTTATGGAGCGGCAGTTGGGCAACTAAGATTCGCATCGCCTCAGGGTTGGTGCTGTTTGCCTTTGCACTATTGCATTTCCTGAATATCGGGCTGGGGCTGTTTTCATCAGAGCTGATGCAGCAGGCTCAGGATTGGCGCAAATTTGCCACCCACAGCGCGATTGGCGGCCTTATTCTTTACGGGGCGCTTTTGGCGCATGCCGGGCTTGCCCTGTGGAAAGTCGCGCAGCGGCGCACGTTGCGCATGCCGCTTTGGGAGGCCATCCAGATCGCCTTTGGTCTGGTCATCCCGCTGATGCTGTTTGCCCATATCGCCCACACCCGTGCGGCGCATGAAATTTACGGGGTGAACGATCAGTTCGGCTATCTTATCGCGCTGATCTGGGGATCAAATGATGCGATGATGCAGGCCGTTCTGATGCTGATTGTCTGGTTCCATAGCTGTGTTGGCCTGCATTTCTGGCTGCGCTCTACCCGATTGTGGCAGCGGTATTTGCCGTATTTGATTGGGTTTAGCGTGTTTGTCCCCGGCTTTGCGCTGGCCGGTTATCTGACCGAAGGTCGGCGCGTCGCGCTGGCCTTTGCTGATCCGCAAATGCGCGCCGCCCTGCGTGAGACCTATAACTGGCCCAGCAATGATGCCTTTGCGGCGCTGATTGCCGGCACAAACACTGCCGTAACCGTGTTCTGGGGGCTATTAGCGCTGGTGGCACTGGCCTATATTGTGCGCAAATATTTGATGGGCCGCAATTCGATCCGCATCCGCTATGTCGATGGACCCGAGATTTCCTCGCCCAAGGGGATGACCCTGCTGGAAATGTCGCGCGCCAATGGTGTGCCCCATACGGCGCTGTGTGGTGGGCGTGGGCGCTGTACCACCTGCCGTGTTGTCATCGAAGAAGGCGGCGAGCTTTTGCACCCGCCAAGTACCGCCGAACAGGCCAGCCTACGGGCGGTCAATGCGCCGGCCAACACCCGGCTGGCCTGCCAGATCCGCCCGACCAACCCGGCCTCGGTATTTCGGGTGTTTCGCCCCGATGGTCAACGCACCCGCAACCATGCCAGCCATGGCCAGGAACGACGTCTGGCGATCCTGTTTCTGGACATGCGCGGCTTTACCGCCCGCACCACCGGGCAACTGCCCTACGACGTGGTTTTCCTGCTCAACCGGTTCTTTGACGCGATTGTGCCGCCGATCATGCAGGCCTGTGGCACAGTTGATAAATACCTTGGCGATGGCCTGCTTGCAGTGTTTGAAACTGCTGATGAGAAAAGTTCGGCTTTGGCGGCACTTAAGGCGGCGCAGGGTATTCGCAGCGCTTTGAACAAATTCAACCTGACCCTGAATAGCGAGAAACAAACCGAAGTTCAGATTGGCATTGGCATCCATCTGGGGGACGTCGTGTTGGGCGAAATTGGCGCGGCGGGCAATGCACCACGCACGCTGATTGGGGATACCGTAAACGCGGCCAGCCGACTTGAGGGGCAAACGAAGGAACTGGATGTTGATTTGCTGATATCTGACGCGGTCCTGAAAAGTGCTGGCATTTCAACCGAAGGCTTGGAATTGGTCCGCTTAGAGCTGCGCGGGGTGACAGAACCGGTTAATGCTTTGGCCGTGCCAAGGGTAACATTGCTTGACATAGCATTGGCACCAAAACAAACTGAAAAAGAGCCGGATTGACGGGAATACTACGAACAAAGCAGCAATTTTCCGCATCCAAGCCCCTTTCGGCGTCATTTTGCTCAACTCAGCCAGAAAACTGGTATTTTCACCTAGACTCACGGGGCGTTCAAAGGCTATGCCGCCCGCGACAGGAGTATTTGCACCTGCGCCGCTAATGCACAATCGAAAGTTTTTGAAATGACAATGCCTAGTAATCTGGCTCCGATCCCCGAGCTATTTGTTTCTTATGAATCCGCCCAAAAATTGAAAATCGAAGCTGGTGAGCTGAAAAGCCACGATCTGACAGCGCGTCAAATTTGCGATCTTGAATTGTTGATGAACGGTGGTTTCAATCCGCTCAAGGGTTTCCTGACGGAAGCCGACTATGATGGTGTTGTGAAAAACATGCGTATGGCGGACGGCGCATTGTGGCCAATGCCAATTACCCTGGACGTGTCGGAAAAATTTGCTGACGGTCTTACGGTTGGCGAAGATATTGCGTTGCGCGATCAAGAAGGCGTAATTTTGGCCACCATGACCGTGACTGACAGCTGGAAGCCCAACAAGGCCGTCGAGGCCGAGAAGGTCTATGGCGCCGATGATGAGGCACACCCAGCCGTCAACTATCTGCACAACACCGCTGGCGAAATCTATCTGGGTGGCCCGGTTACCGGTATCCAGCAGCCTGTGCATTATGATTTCCGCGGCAGCCGCGACACGCCAAACGAACTGCGGTCCTATTTCCGCAAACTGGGCTGGCGCCGCATTGTTGCGTTCCAAACCCGCAACCCGCTGCACCGTGCGCATCAGGAACTGACGTTTCGCGCCGCCAAAGAGGCCGAGGCCAACCTGTTGATCCACCCGGTTGTTGGCCTGACCAAACCCGGCGATGTTGACCATTTCACCCGTGTTCGCTGCTACGAGGCGGTGCTGGACAAATACCCGGCCGCTACCACCACCATGAGCCTGCTAAACCTTGCCATGCGTATGGCTGGCCCACGCGAGGCCGTCTGGCATGGTCTGATCCGCAAAAACCACGGCTGTACACATTTCATCGTTGGTCGCGATCACGCGGGCCCCGGTAAAAACTCGGCAGGCGAAGATTTCTATGGCCCCTACGACGCGCAGGATCTGTTTCGTGAGAATCAGGAAGAAATGGGCATCGAAATGGTCGATTTCAAACACATGGTTTATGTGCAGGAACGCGCCCAATACGAACCAAATGACGAGATCGAAGATCGCGACAATGTCACCGTCCTGAACATTTCGGGCACTGAATTGCGTCGTCGTCTTGCCGAAGGCCTGGAAATCCCAGAGTGGTTTTCCTTTCCCGAAGTTGTCAAAGAATTGCGCCGCACCAAACCACCGCGCAACCAGCAGGGCTTTACCGTGTTTTTCACCGGCTTTTCCGGCTCGGGTAAATCCACAATCGCCAACGCTTTGATGGTCAAGTTGATGGAAATGGGCGGTCGCCCAGTGACATTGCTGGACGGTGATATCGTGCGCAAAAACCTGTCTTCGGAACTTGGGTTCAGCAAAGAGCACCGCGATCTGAACATTCGCCGCATCGGTTATGTCGCGTCTGAGATCACCAAAAACGGCGGCATCGCCATCTGTGCGCCAATCGCGCCCTATGCCACGACACGCCGGGCTGTACGTGAAGAAATCGAAGGCTATGGCGCCTTCCTTGAAATCCACGTTGCCACATCGATCGAAGAGTGCGAAAAACGCGACCGCAAAGGTCTGTACAAACTGGCCCGCGCCGGAAAGATCCAGGAATTCACAGGTATCTCTGATCCCTATGACGTTCCGGAAAACCCCGAGCTTAGCCTTGAGACCGAAAATGTTGACGTCGACAACTGTGCCCATCAGGTTCTGTTGAAGCTGGAAAGCATGGGCCTTATCGGCGGCTGATCGCTGACACGAAGCAATACAAAAGGCCCGAGCTTCAAAGCTCGGGCCTTTTTGCGTTTGGGCGCAATGTTGTGCCGGCAGACCTAGCCCTTTAGGTCCGGTAAATCGACTTTGCCGCGCATCAGCACAAACCCCTGCCCCGCGACCGCAATTCCGGTCATCGCATCAACTGGCCCGATGCGGCGCACCTGCGCCTGTCCCGGTCGGCCCAGCCAATGACCCTGCTGGGCAACAAAGCTGTCCTGGTCCATCAATCCATGGCGCCACAGATACGCCGCCATCGCCCCCGGTTGCCGATCCGGTAAACGGGTCCTCAGCTGGGCCCGGTGGGGCCAGTAGCAACCTTGAAAATGTGTCTCCGACCTTGGTCGCGCCTTTCAACGTCACCAAAAACGGCTCCATCACGTCCACCTCATCACCACCAAGTGACGCGTTTAACACGCCCAGCGCATCAATGTTTAACGTCGCCGCGCGCAACGCCGCATGATCGCGCAAAACCGTGACGCAGAATGGCAGGCCAGTGGACACCACCTGTGGCGCGGCAATAATCGCGCCCGACGTCAGGCCAATCGCCGCGGCCACTAAATCCGGGTCGGCCATGACACCAAATTTCGGCGCAATTTGCGTCATTTCGATGATGTCGCCATCCAATCGCACCGACACCAACCCGGCCCCGGTTTTCAGCACAAGACTGTCGCCTTTGATCAGCCCGCGCGATCGCATCGCCGCCACTGTGGCAATCGTTGGGTGCCCGGCAAACGGTATTTCCCGGCTTGCCAGAAAATATCGCACCTTGATGTCAGCCACATCTGACGGCCCGGTAAACGTGCATTCCACCAGCGATGTTTCGCGAACAAAATCGGTGCAGGTCTGATCCGGCAACCCGGCCCCACCATGCACCACGGCACAACCATTGCCGCCAAACGCCCGGCCTGAAAACGCGTCTATCCAGTCAAAGGCAAATTGGCTCAATGCACCGCAACAGGAGCAAAATCATGCTGGCGGGCCAAACTGAACGCCAGTTTGCGGTTGCCAACCAGGGCCAGTTGCTGACCCTCAGAGTTGTGCACCGCATACAGCTGATCATGGTCGCCGATTTCCTCACGAATTTCATCCGGCAGATCCGCCATATCGACGGTTTTGACATATACGATCCGGTCATCAGGTTCTTTAATTTCAAGTGGAGCATTCATGGCTTACCCTTTCTTAATATTGATCGTCTGAACAATCGTTTCCGGCATCGCCTGGGTCAAATCCACATGCAGCAATCCGTTTTCCGTGATTGCCTCGCCAACCTCGACCCCGTCGGCCAGAACGAACATGCGCTGAAACTGCCGCGCTGCGATGCCGCGGTGTAAAAACACCCGGCCATCACTGTCTTCACGCTGCCGTCCGCGGATCACCAACTGGCGATCCTCAACTGTTATCGCCAGATCGTTCTCACCGAAACCGGCCACAGCCAGCGTAATACGATAGGATTGCTGCGACGTTTGTTCGATGTTGTACGGAGGATAGCCTTCGTTCCCGGACTTGGCCGAGCGTTCAAGCAAGCGTTCCAATTGCTCAAATCCAAGCAAATGTGGATAGGAACCCAAGGTAAGTTTCGTCATTCATTTCGTCCTTTGACCGTAAAGCGACGTGTCGCGTGATCCCTCATTGGCAACCCCGCTTGATAAATATGGGGGGAAACCAGCGCAGTAACAAGGGTCCAAGCATTTTGCATTTGGTTTGACGCACAGATTATCAGCAAAACTACTGTGCTCTGTCACGGCTATAGGCTTTCGTCACAGCAAAAATTCAGCAATAATGAAAAAGTCTTTTGGTGAAAACAACTTCTGCGTTTACTGTAAGGCTTCTGCACGCCCTAACCTGAGTCGCCGACATGAATGCCCCCATAGATATGTCAATGAAAACCAATGATGTTCTGCGCGTTGAACTTGTTGAATTCCAGCGCCAACATCGTGATCTGGACGAAGCAATTGCGGCGCTTGTCGAGAAAGGCACCGGCGATCAGCTAACAATCCAGCGACTGAAAAAGCAGAAATTGCGGCTGAAAGACCAGATCGCCTTAATCCAAGATCGGCTGATTCCGGACATCATTGCCTAGGCCAGTGTTTTGGCTATAGTGCCCGCTCTTTCAAAGATACGTACAGACATCGGGGACAGATATGGCCGAACCACATGTAGGCATCATTATGGGCAGCCAATCGGACTGGCCGACCATGAAACTCGCCGCTGATATTCTGGATGAGCTGGGTGTCAGTTATGAAACCCGCATCGTGTCGGCGCATCGCACCCCGGACCGCCTGTGGGAGTATGGCAAAACCGCCGTGTCACGTGGGCTGCAGGTGATCATCGCCGGGGCCGGAGGTGCCGCACATCTGCCCGGTATGATGGCCAGCAAAACCCGTGTGCCAGTGATCGGCGTTCCGGTTCAAACCCGGGCGCTGTCGGGTGTCGATTCGCTTTATTCCATCGTGCAAATGCCCAAAGGTTTTCCTGTCGCCACCATGGCCATCGGTGCCGCCGGTGCCGCCAATGCGGGTCTGATGGCGGTCGGCATTCTGGCGCTTCAGGACCCGGCGCTGGCGGAACGGTTAGACGCTTGGCGCGCCGCCCTGTCCGCATCGATCCCCGAGGTGCCACAAAATGACTGAGGCCCTGCCCACGGGCGCTATGATCGGTATTCTTGGCGGTGGCCAGCTTGGCCGCATGTTGTCCGTAGCCGCCGCCCGTCTGGGGTTTCGCAGCCACATCTTTGAACCCGGCGCCAAACCACCCGCAGGCCATGTTGCCGATCAGGTGACCACGGCAGCCTATGATGATGTTGACGCGCTGACCCGGTTTGCCGGATCAGTCGATGTCATCACCTATGAGTTTGAAAATATCCCGACGCAAGCGCTTGATATTCTGGAACAACACCGCCCTATCTACCCGGGACGTGAGGCGTTGCGCATCAGTCAGGACCGCCTGACCGAAAAAACATTTCTGCAAGCGTTGGGCCTGCAAACCGCACCGTTTGCCGACATCACCGACCTTGCCAGCCTAAAAACTGCGCTTGCAGACATCGGCACGCCAGCGATCCTAAAAACCCGCCGCTTTGGCTATGACGGCAAAGGTCAAGCGCGCCTGAACACCTCTCAGGATGCGGCCAAAGCCTATGAGGATATGACAGGCGCTCCAGCGCTGCTCGAAGGGTTCGTAAACTTCAGCCACGAAGTTTCGGTGATCGCCGCGCGCGGTATTACCGGCGAAATCGCCTGTTTTGATCCTGGCGAAAATGTCCATCGCAATGGCATTCTGCACACCACAACGGTTCCGGCACGCCTATCACGGGCACAACGCACCGACGCCATCCTACTTGCGGCCAACATCCTGAATGCACTGGATTATGTCGGCGTTCTGGGGGTCGAACTGTTCGTCACCCCAACCGGTTTGATCGTCAACGAAATCGCCCCCCGGGTGCATAACTCCGGTCATTGGACGCAAAATGGCTGTGCCGTTGACCAGTTTGAGCAACACATACGCGCCATTGTCGGCTGGCCCTTGGGCGATGGTCAGCGCTATACTGATATGGTCATGGAAAACCTGATCGGCAATGACATGGCGCGCGTTCCTGATCTGGCCAAAGAACCCGACACCGCCCTGCATCTATATGGCAAGGCCGACATAAAAACCGGTCGGAAAATGGGCCATTTCAACCGGATCATCCGGCCAAAATCCTAGCGCCCAAAACCCTAGCGCCGCCCCCCGTTTCTTCTCGTCCTAAATACCTAAAAAACAACGCCAGCCACAAGCGCATCACCAGAGAATCAGAAAAATCGCGTCGCTACATCGCCGCTTAAATAACTAAACCGCCCAGCCGACATCGTGGCCGCAACCCGCTTACTCTCAGCCTCTAAAATCACCAGATCCGCCCGTAACCCTACTGCAAAAGAGCCGCGATCCGCCATCTCCAAAACCCGCGCTGGCCCGGACGACACCAACCCCCAGGCCGTCTCCATATCAACCACACCACTGCGCGCCAGCATCAGTGCGGCGCGCCGCGGCGATGGGTAATGATAATCCGAGGCCAGCGCATCACACAGCCCCATAGCAACCAGTTCAATCGCGCTGGCATTGGCTTTATGTGACCCACCGCGCACCACATTCGGCGCCCCTAATATGACGCTGTCCCCGGCCTCATGCGCCGCCTCTGCCGCCTCATGGGTTTCGGGGAATTCAGTGATCCGCACGCCGCGACCCCGCCATACGGCACGCTGTGCGGCGGTGTTGTCATCATGGCTGCCCATCCGAATACCCGCCGCCCGCAACTGTTGCGTCAGATTATCCAACGCCGCAGGCACTTCGCCCGATCGCGCGTGCAGCTCTATCAACATCTCGAGATGCCGTTCAGGATTGCGCCCGGCCTTTAACGCTTGCCCAGTCAGCCGAGGCGGACGTTTACCCGCCGCCAGCCGCTCGTGCGGCAGATGATCATTGAACACCACATACCCCACCTGCCAGTCGGCAATCTTGCCGGGCAGACCCGCGTAATCATCCAGCATATTGGTCTCAAAACGCAGTTGCGGGATCAAATCCGTCACCACATCCGGGCGCACCTGCGCGATTGCGGCAAACACGTCGGCGGCAAAATCCGGGCCGCGCAGCCCGCCTTCCCAGCTGTGAAACTGGGCCATGATCGCCGTCGTCATGCCATTGGCCGCCAGTTCAGCCTCAACCGCGATCACCCCCTCGACCATCTGTTTCATCGCCCCGCGTCGCGGTGCAAGGTGACGCTCAAACCCGTCACCATGCAGATCGACGATACCCGGCAATACCAGATATCCCCCCAAATCCACCGGACGTCCGACCGTGTCTTCAACCACAACCCCGTCTGCAATCGACAAGGTGGCAGGCACCACACCCTGCCCCGGCAGCAGGATGTCAGCACTCAAATCAAAGGCCAGTGCGCTCATTCTATGGGCTCCGCTTCGCAATCATGATTTAGGCAAGTCTTTGAGATCGTGCCAAATACCGCATCCAGCCATGAAATTTCCGGATGGAACTCTCCGGTTTCGACAAAATATATCGTCTCGGCAATGACCCTTGGGCTGTTCATCATAAACGTATGCGTTACCGGCAGAATAATTTGGTCCAACATCCCGTCTACACGGGTTTCAGAAACCCCCACTTTGCCGTCATCCGGCCCGTCTATCAGTGCTGAAAACACCAGATTCAGCGACTGGTCACCGGCGATCACCCCCACCGGATAATCCACCGGTGGCAAACGCCGCACCAGACTGTTCGGATCGGTGCTCAGTTGCTGACCTGCCGGACCGTTTATCCAACCAAAGGCCCGCCAGTCATCCAGCGCGTCAACCAGCTGGCTGCCCTGATTGGGCGGGCCCAACATCACCACATTTCCAAGGTTTTCCGGGCGATTGTTCCGCAGCCAATAGCGCAGCAATATCCCGCCCATCGAATGGGTCACAAAATGCACCGTCTGATCGCCACATTCAGCCACCGCCTGGGGCAATGTCTGATCGACCAAGGCCTGAATCGGTAATTCCGTCGAATCATAACCCGGGCGCACGACCTGATATCCCTGCGCCTCAAACACTTCGCCCATCACCAAAAAGGATGCTTCGCTTCGGGCCAACCCATGCAGCAGGATGACACACTCAGCGCGCGCAGCGGCTGGCAAAACGAAAAGACACAGGATGAGGAAACGCATATCCCCCGGATAAAGCCAAACGCACCTTAGAAAAAGGCCCAAATTCACCAATTACGCTCAGTCCGGATTGTCAAACGCCGCCGGATAGATCAGCGTTTCTTTGGGCACGTCATCGCCGGGCCCGGCCAGCAGCGTGTATTTGACTGGATACCGGCTTTGCAAACGCACCGCGCGCGCCTGTACCTCAGGGCCCACAGCCACCGGAGCCAGACAATACCAGCCTTTCGGCGAGGTCATTTTTGACAGCGCCGCATCGGCGACCAGTTTCATTTTGGCCTCTAAAACGACCTCGCCCGCCAAAACTTTGTCGGCGCGCAGGCGTGCGACCAAATCAGCTTCGTCGCCAGATTCAAACACGGCCCGCAAATGAGCATTCGCCCTTTTGTGAAAGTCCGAAGCCCTGCTCTGAGGCGTGTTCATGCGCCGCCCTGCCCTGGTATTTAGTCGTCAAACCGGCCCAGGACCACGTCCCGCGTCAACGTCCGGTTCAAGCTCATCAACCGACCGTGTTGTCCCGGCCTCTTGCGCTGGCCGATGTCGTCGTTACGGTAGCGAACGACATTGAACTTATATCAGGCAGAGACCAAAGATGACCGATACCACAGCCTATACCCCCGCCAAAGTCTGGACCTGGGACAGCGAAAGCGGTGGCCGCTTTGCCAGCATCAACCGCCCCATCGCCGGTGCGACGCATGACAACGAACTACAGGTCGGCAAACACCCGCTACAGCTCTATTCACTGGCCACGCCCAATGGTGTCAAAATCACCATGATGCTCGAAGAAATGCTGGCGCTGGGGATCACCGGGGCCGAATATGACGCCTGGCTGATCAACATTGGCGACGGCGACCAGTTTGGCAGCGGCTTTGTCGACATCAACCCAAACTCAAAGATCCCGGCTCTGTGTGATCACAGCACGGACAAACCAACGCGGGTCTTTGAATCCGGTGCGATCCTTTTGTATCTGGCCGAGAAATTCAACGTTTTCCTACCAAAAGACGCCGCCGACCGGCCTGAATGCCTGTCGTGGCTGTTCTGGTTGATGGGCAGTGCACCGTATCTGGGTGGCGGGTTTGGCCATTTCTACGCCTACGCACCCGAAAAAATGGAATACCCGATCAACCGGTTCGCAATGGAGGCCAAGCGCCAGCTTGACGTACTGGACCGGCAACTGGCCGACAACGATTTCATCTGTGGCGATGAATACACCATCGCGGATATGGCGATTTGGCCATGGTACGGCCAGCTGGTTTTGGGTCGGCTGTATAGCGCCGGTGAGTTCCTGGATGTGCAAAGCTATAAAAACGTGATGCGGTGGGCCGAACAGATCGATGCCCGCCCGGCAACAAAACGCGGTCGCATAGTGAACCGGGCGTTTGGTGATCTGGACACGCAATTACACGAACGCCATGACGCCGGTGATTTTGACACTCAAACACAGGACAAAATTGGGCCCGATTCAACTGGCGGCGACACTTAGCTTTCCAATTTCCCTAAATATCCCCGCCGGAGGCATCCGGCACCAACCACCAACACAACAATGCAAAAAGGGGAGCCAACCGGCCCCCCTTTTCAATTCTACAATGTAGGCCTGTGGCTTACATCATGCCGCCCATGCCGCCCATGTCAGGCATGCCGCCGCCGCCGCCAGAGTCTTTCGAAGGTGCATCAGCAATCATTGCTTCGGTTGTGATCAACAGACCAGCAATCGAGGCCGCATCTTCAAGAGCAGTCCGCACAACTTTGGCCGGGTCCAGAACACCATCGGCGAACAGATCGCCATAGGTTTCTGTCTGGGCGTTAAAGCCAAACGTAACATCGTCGCTCTCGCGGATTTTGGCCGCAACAACCGCACCGTCAACACCAGCGTTCTCAGCAATCTGACGCAGAGGCGCTTCGATGGCTTTGATAATGATGGCGATACCAGCTGTCTGGTCGTCATTGGCACCGGTCAGACCGATCAGGGATTTTCCAGCTTGAACCAAAGCAACACCACCCCCAACAACAACGCCCTCTTGGACGGCTGCGCGGGTTGCGTTCAGAGCATCATCAACACGGTCTTTGCGCTCTTTCACTTCGGTTTCGGTCATGCCGCCAACACGAATAACAGCAACACCGCCTGCCAGTTTGGCAACACGTTCCTGCAGTTTTTCACGGTCATAATCGGAAGTGGTTTCTTCGATCTGCTGACGGATCTGTGTGACCCGTGCTTCGATCTCAGCTTTTTCACCGGCGCCGTCCACGATTGTGGTGTCGTCTTTGGTGATCTGAATCTTCTTGGCGGAACCAAGCATATCCATTGTAACCGACTCAAGCTTCATGCCCAGTTCTTCGCTGATCACTTGACCACCGGTCAGGATTGCGAGGTCTTGCAACATGGCTTTGCGACGATCGCCGAAACCAGGGGCCTTAACAGCCGCAATTTTCAGACCGCCACGCAGTTTGTTGACAACCAGAGTGGCCAGTGCTTCGCCTTCAACATCTTCTGAGATGATCAGCAAAGGTTTGGTCGACTGGATAACTGTCTCAAGCAGCGGAACCATTGGCTGCAAGGACGACAGTTTCTTTTCGTGCAGAAGGATCAGACAATCCTCGAGCTCAACAGTCATCTTGTCAGCGTTGGTGACAAAGTATGGGCTCAGGTAACCACGGTCAAACTGCATGCCTTCGACAACTTCGGTTTCTGTTTCCAGACCTTTGTTCTCTTCAACAGTGATAACGCCTTCGTTACCGACTTTTTGCATAGCATCCGCGATCTGACGACCGATATCTGCTTCGCCGTTGGCGGAGATGGTGCCAACCTGGGCAACTTCGTCGCTGTCTTTGACTTCGCGCGAGGCTGCTTTGATCGCAGCAACAACTTTGGAAGTTGCCAGGTCGATGCCGCGCTTCAGATCCATCGGGTTCATGCCGGCAGCAACGCGCTTGAGGCCTTCGCTGACGATCGCCTGAGCCAGAACAGTCGCTGTGGTGGTGCCGTCGCCGGCCTCATCATTGGTGCGGCTGGCCACTTCTTTGACCATCTGCGCGCCCATATTTTCGAACTTGTCTTCCAGTTCGATTTCTTTGGCAACCGTTACACCGTCTTTGGTGATGCGCGGTGCGCCAAAGGATTTGTCGATGATCACGTTGCGGCCCTTGGGGCCGAGTGTAACCTTAACCGCATCGGCGAGAATATTTACGCCACGCAGCATCCGGTTACGGGCATCGGTGTCAAATCTGACGTCTTTAGCAGCCATATTTTCTTCTCCTAAAATTCGTATGAAATGTCAGAACTTCATTGGTAGGGTGTGCATTTTGCGCACCCGGATCAGAGCAGCCGGTTGGCTTACTCGATGATCCCCATGATGTCGCTTTCTTTCATCATCAGTAGCTCTTCGCCATCAACGGTGACTTCTGTGCCGGACCATTTGCCGAACAGAATTGTGTCGCCGACTTTGACGTCCATTGCGACGCGTTCGCCATCTTCGTCGCGCGCGCCTGCGCCAACGGAAACAACTTGGCCTTCGGCCGGTTTTTCTTTAGCGTTCTCAGGGATAATCAATCCACCAGAGGTTTTTTCTTCGCTTTCCGTGCGGCGCACAAGCACCCGGTCATGAAGCGGTATAAGTGCCATCGTAGCAGCTCCTTAAAAGTATACGTTTCTATATCAAAACCCGGCAGTTGGCCGGACTGTTATCACTCACCTAGGTCGAGTGCTAACAACGCTTAGTTAGGGTTGGCTGGATGAGGTGTCAACTGGGATGCAATGGATTTTATCGGATATTTGGTAAAGGGCGCCTCCGGCGGGGATATTTAGGGAAATTGGAAATTGAGCGCGGATTGCTTTTGTGCAATCGGTGGACATAACGATGATTTTGGCAAAAGGCGACGCGGCATGCAAATTCAGGCAAACGGGATCTCCCTAGAAGTCGAAGACCACGGCAAAGCTAACGCGATACCCTTGATTCTGATCAGGGGATTGGGAACGCAGCTGATTCATTGGCCCAAAGAGTTCATTGCCGGATTTGTAAACGCCGGGTTTCGGGTGATAACCTTTGACAACCGCGACGTCGGATTGTCGCAACGCTGCCCATGCGAGGGTGTGCCGGGGGATGCAGACGCAATTTTGGCGATGGTTGAGGCCGGTGATGACATCCCGTTCCCCTACTCGATAGACGATATGGCACGCGATGTTGTTGGTCTGATGGACACGATGAACATCCCGCGCGCGCATTGTTTTGGTATTTCGATGGGCGGCGCGATCCTGCAAACGCTGGCCATTGAACACGCTGACCGGCTCTTGTCGGCAACCATTGTCATGACCAGTTGCCAGCCTTTGATGCAGGGGTCCGCAGGGGCGGCGTTGCTGTCGCGCATTTTGGTATATCCTGAAACAGCCGTGCAATATCAGGACAGTCATTTGGCAGGCTTTGCCGCCTTTGGTAGCCCCGGATACCCGGTATCCGAAGCCTATTTGCGCACAGAGGCGGCGCGGGCCTATGGCCGGGGGGCTGAGGCCGACGGCATCAACCGACAGGCCCTGTCTATCATTCACGCGCCGGACCGCCGCGCCGGTTTGCGCAACGTCACCCTGCCCTGTCTGGTGATCCACGGCGTCGATGATGCGCTGATTCCGGTAGAGCTCGGCGCTGAGATTGCCGCCCATATCGCGGACAGTGAATACCACGCCATTGGCGGGATGGGGCATGTCATCACGCCGCTTTTGTCGCCAATGATTGTCGACATCGTAGCCCAGTTCATCAAACGACGGAGCTGAACCATGAACCAGAGCCCACATCTAAGCGGTCAAACCGCCCTTGTTACCGGCGCGTCTGCCCCACGCGGCATTGGTCGCGCCATTGCGCTGCGCCTTGCCGCAGACGGGGCTATGGTTGTCGTCACTGATATCGCGGGCAGCTTCTCGGACGGCGAAACGCAACATGACAAATTTGCGCTGTTAGAGGGGCTTGTTGCGGACATTACAAACGCGGGTGGCACCGCGCGGGCGACGACGCTGGATGTAACCGACAAACAGGCCATTGATCGGGTTGTTAGCGATATTGGTCGCATCGACATTCTGGTAAGCAATGCTGGATCGCTGGCTGGAGCGGATAAATTCTTGTCCACCACTCCGACGCAATGGGAGCAGAGTTTTCGGGTTAACCTATTGGGGCCGATGATGTTGGCACAGGCGGTTATCCCGGCGATGCGCACAGCTGGTGGCGGCAGGATCATCAATATTGGTTCAACCGGAAGCCTTGGCGGAGAGCCCGGATTTGGCGCCTATACAACGATGAAACACGGGCTGATCGGGCTAACCAAAACAATCGCCGCTGAATTTGGCGAGGATGGCATTTTGTGCAATGCGGTTTGTCCCGGTTACATCAACACCGACATGCACGCCGCTACCAACGCCCGGCTGGCGCAATATAATGGCCAGTCCATCGAAGACATGAAGCAGCAAAGATATGCACATGTTGCGGTCCGGCGCGCCGGGGAGCCCGAAGAGGTTGCCGCCGCGGTTGCCTATCTGGCAAGCCCCGCCGCGGCCTATGTCACCGGCATCACCCTGCCCGTGTCCGGCGGCGTACCGTTTGGCATATAATCCGCAGCCTTATTCAGTTTCCAAAGCGGCGCGCCCGACCTCAGTCAGTTCATAGATTCCGGTGCTCACCCGGATGAACCAGCCATAGTGGTTGTTGGCCATCATCAGGGTTGCCTTGGTCACGCCCGTTGCCTTGGACACAGCCGCGCCTTTGCTGGGGCCGTGGTCGTCCAGATAGCTGGCGCATTTCACCATGCCCTGACGATAGGCGGTCACCACGCTGCCGCGCGTTCCGCCCAGATTGGGATCGCCATCGCGCTGGCTGAATTCGCGCAGCAACGCGCCTTTGCGACGTTTCGATTTACGCGGCTGAAAAACGCCCGGATCGGCATGAACCTGCACCTGCCCGTCCTTAACGCGCACCGACATCACGCCAATGCCCAGCCGTTTGCACAACCCGATATTGCCCTTGAACGCGCGCCAGCCGGACTTACCAGACCAGCGTGGCACCGCCACATAGACGCAATCGGAAATCGCCTGCCGGGCCACCGCCTGTTGCAACAGGGTTAGCGAGAACCCGGTCTTTAGCTCAACAATCAGCGGATCGTCGCCGGGGCGGCAGGCCACAACATCAGCTGCGCCGACCTCGGCTTTGACCTCATAGCCAAGTGCCTCAAGATGCGTTTTTATTGGGCCGTAAAGTTTTGTTTCAAGCATTTGGCATTCCTGACTGCAGGGGCGATTATCAATATTTTGTCAACCACCACCAGCCTTTTCGCCTTGCCGCACGTGCCAAGCTACTTAGTTTCTATATAGCCCTCAAAAGACCATGCTTCGCACCCTTTCTGATACTGCGGTTCTGCCTAACGTCAATGTCTGCCCATGCCGGTTGTTACGGTAGTGACATTCGCCTGCGACTGGCTGCCAGCCAGCGCAACGCTGCAACGCGAAGTTGGCAAAGTTCCGTTCAATCAAGGCAACCACTGGATTGCGACACTCGGCAATCAGACCATAGTCGCCGTCGCCAACCGCAGAGGGTGGAACATAAACGAAATCGCCAAATTTAGACCCAGGGTCCTGTCCACTCAATTGACAGGATCCGCCTGTGGGCCTCAGGGCAGATTTGCCAGAAACGGTCGGGACACCTGCATAGAAAAGCAGGCCCACCGCAAACGTATTCCTATCGGGTCGCTAGAGACTATGGATGGCGCAATCGAAACGCTCGAGATGAGCTATGTATCGGGTCATAAATTGCCGTTTCGCACATTTCATGTTCCTGTTCGCGCGGCTGACCGTCACTATAATAGATCAGCGTTCCACACGATCCCGCCAGCTTTTCGCCTTGTCGGCGCGCTCCAAGCTACTTAGATTCAACGAGACCCATAAATTTGCAGGACAGACTATGCTTCGCACCTTTCTGATACTGCTGTTCTGTCTCACAGCCGTGACCGCCCATGCCAGATGCCAAGGCATCGACATCCGCCCGCATCTGACCGCAAGCCAGAGCGCACAACTGCACCGTGACGCCGCAAAAATTCCGTTTGCTCAGGGCAATCACTGGATCGCGACACGCAACGGCCAGACCGTCCATATCGTTGGTACCATGCACATCAACGACTCGCGTCTAAACAGGGTCATGCGCAATCTGAAACCGGTGATTGCGCGGGCCGATGCGATCCTGTTTGAGGTCAGCACCCGCGAGACAGACCGGTTTTGGACAACCTTCGAAGACCACAAATCGCTGTTTTTTCTGCCAAAGGGGCCAAATGCTCAGGACCGGATGTCCGACACCGCCTGGCAAAGCCTGATCCAGGCCGCCGATGCCCGTCGGTTGAACATCGCCGAACTGGTGAAACTACAACCCTGGCTCTTGTCGATGTTGTTGACCGGGTCGACCTGCGGCCCCACCGGCATGTTTGCCTCAAACGGTCTGGACAATCGCATCGAAAAGCAGGCCCAACGCAAACGCATTCCGGTTGGGTCGCTGGAAACTGTGGAAACAGCAATCAAATCGCTTAGCCAGCAACCGTTGAACGATCAGATCAGCCTGCTGCAGTTTGACCTGATTGAACCCGACAGCAACGAGCATGCCTTTGTCACCACCCGCGAGGCCTATTTTGACGAAGCCATGGCCGAGGCGATGATCCTTGAGAAATGGCGCTTTGAACGCGATTTCCCGGGACCAAGGGCCAACCGGACACGATTATGGCAACGCTACCAGAATGGCCTGTTGGCGCAGCGCAACAAGAACTGGATGCCTATCATTCGTCGCACCAAGGGCGATTTGCTGATCGTGGCGGTTGGCGCGGCGCATTTGCCCGGACGTGACGGAATCCTGAACCTGCTGCACAACGCCGGATACAAAATGCAGCGAGCGGTTTTCTGATCCTTGCCCTGGGTTTTAACCCTGTCATGTCCTCTCTGCATGGCGGACCACCACCCCCGAAATGATTCCGGGTGGTGACAACGGCCGCCTACGCTTTTATAACGCGGCAAAATCATCGCATTTCACAGGACACTATTATGACAATCCAAGTATTTGGCCACAAATCCCCAGACACCGATTCTACCGGATCGCCGATCATCTGGTCCTGGTACCTGAATGAGATCAAAGGCACGCCCGCAACCCCTGCGTTGCTAGGTGAACCCAACACAGAAGCCGCATTTATGCTGACCCGCTGGTCGCTGGACAAACCGGCAATCATTGACGGTGTAGACGCCGGAACGCCCGTGGTTATTGTGGACACCAACAACCCTGCCGAATTGCCTGCGACTATTAATGACGCGGACATTCTGGCGATTATCGACCACCACGCGCTGGTGGGGGGATTGACCACCAAAGGCCCCATCGACATCACCATCCGCCCGCTGGCCTGCACCGCCACCATCATGATCGACCTGATGGGCGAAGACGCTGCCAAAATGCCAAAAGCCATCAAAGGCGCGGCGTTGTCCTGCATCCTGTCTGACACGCTGGAATTCCGCAGCCCGACCACAACCGACCATGATCGCGCCGTCGCCGAGAGTCTGGCCGCCGATCTGGGCATCGACATCCCGTCCTATGCCGCCGAGATGTTCGCCGCCAAATCCGATGTTTCGTCGTTCTCGGACGCCGAACTGCTGCGGATGGATTCCAAAGAATACGCTGTGGATGGCACCAAATTCCGCGTTTCGGTTCTTGAGACGACATCGCCTGCGACCATATTGAACCGCAAAGCCAGCCTGATGGACACAATGACCACCGTCGCCTCAGAAGATGGCGTTGATCAGGTGCTGTTGTTTGTCGTCGACATCCTGAACGCCCAAGCAACGCTTTTGGTGCCAAATGATCTGGTCAAAACTGTTGCGTCCAAATCCTTTGGGATAGAAGCAACCGGCGACACCGTTGTGTTGCCCGGTGTTGTCAGCCGCAAAAAGCAAATCATGCCGGTTCTCAAAGCCTAAGATCACCACCTAACCCGAGGTTCCCATGACCCAAATCATCTCCGCCCTCAGCGACGTATCTGACCGCTATCAGGCCCTGTTCGTCGACCTTTGGGGTTGCGTACATGATGGCGTCAAGGCAATGCCCGACGCAGTTGCCGCCCTGCAGGCCTATCGCGCCCGCGGCGGCACTGTGGTTTTGGTAACCAACTCACCCAAACCCTGTGCCGGGGTGATCGAGCAACTAAAAATCTTTGGCGTGCCCGATGACGCATGGGACACCATTGCCACATCCGGCGACAGCGCGCGATCGGCGATGTTTCGCGGCGCTGTCGGCCAAAAAGTCTGGTTCATGGGAGAGCCCGACCGCGACGATGCGTTTTTCGATCCGCTGTCGGTGATCGACAACCCGATCACCATCACCCGGGTTCCGCTGGATCAGGCCGAAGGCATCGTTTGCTGTGGTCCGGTCGATGCAATGGCCGACCCTGACGTGAACCGGCCACAGTTTCTTTATGCCAAACAGAAGGGCATGAAACTGCTCTGCGCCAATCCAGACATCGTCGTGGACCGGGGCGACGTGCGCGAATGGTGTGCCGGGGCGTTGGCGGGCCTGTACACAGAAATGGGCGGCGAGAGCCTGTATTTCGGCAAGCCACATCCGCCGATCTATGATCTGGCGCGGCGGCGGTTGACCGAGTTGGACCATTATGTGCCCGACAACAACATTCTGGCCATTGGCGACGGCGTGCATACTGATATCGACGGCGCCATGGGCGAGGACATTGATTCTCTGTTTATTTCAGGTGGATTGGCCGCAGCCGAAACCAAAACCACCGATCAGCCTGACCCGGATGCCCTAAGTGACTATCTGAAAAAGGAAAAATCCAGCCCTACGTTCACAATCGGACAATTGCGCTAACAAAGTTTCCCCTTGATTTTCTGCACCTGCGAAGTAATTATATTTCGTGAAAGCCGTGATGAAGTAACGTATTGTTACTTTTCTTCTTAAAGTTGAGGGCACTATGCTGGACAATCTACCGCGCGGGACCATCTGTATCGAAGACATCGAAATCGGCATGTTGCGGTATTTGCGCAAAGTCGTGACCGATCGCGACATCGAATTGTTCGCCGAAGTCTCCACCGATCGCAACCCGGTGCATCTTGATGATGACTATGCCCGCGATACCATCTTTGAGGGTCGTATTGCCCATGGCATGCTGACTGCCGGGCTGATTTCGGCAGTGATTGGCGAACAATTGCCCGGCCACGGCACGGTTTATATGGGCCAAACGCTAAAGTTTCTTGCCCCCGTGCGCCCCGGCGACGTGGTTTATGCCGAGGTCAAAGTCACCGATATCGACATAGCCAAACGCCGGGTGAAACTTGAATGTCACTGTGCTGTGGACGGCAAAAAGGTGTTGATCGGCGAGGCAACGGTGCTTGCCCCCAGCCGCAAATTCGACTGAGCAGTCGTTTTACCAAATCATCAGAAAATCCAGTGAAATCGGCCATTTACCGCCCATTTATCACAACATTGCCTTGTCCAGATTACAACCCACGCTAGAAATGGCCTTGGGCCTTACGACTGTTTGGGCTCTCTGTATTTCAAAAGGAACTGGAAGAATGTCTAAGCTGAAAACCACCGCGAGCCTTGTTATGGCCGCTGCGTTTATTTCAACCGCAGCCGTCGCCGACACATTTGAAAAATACGGCGAAGTCGAAGGCTGGACCATTTACATCGATAATGAAAAGCAAAGTTGCCTGATCGAGGCCGTTGATGCCGCCCAGAACGTGGTACAGATGGGACTGACGGCAGATCGCGGCGTTGCCTATGTTGGGGTTTTTGTCAAAGGTAAAACCAAGATCAAGAAAGGCGAAAATGAAGCTGTTGTGATCGCACTGGACGGCACTCTTTATTTCGGCGAAGCCACCGGAATGCGCGGCAACATCACCAAGGGCTATTCTGGTGGGTATGTCGTGTCAGATGATCCGCAATTTGTCGACGACATTGCCCGGAAATACGTCATGACCGTGTTTCCCGAAAAGGAATATGCGTTCGAGGTTAATCTGAACGGCACCTACAAGGCCATTGAAGAAGCCCGTGAATGCAACAAAAAGGTTATGGGCTGATCCCGCACCTGGATTGCTTTTGACATTCAAAACACCGTCCCAGCAACAATCGGGGCGGTGTTTTTGTTTAGGCTGCGGGATGTGGCGCAACGATATATGTGGCGATATTCAGGGCGCGCGTAAGAGACGCTTGAACATGCCGGGCACTGCGGCTAACCCTGCCCCATGCGGATCATCCGAGATTATCAGTTTACTCAAGCACCAGATCGCGGTGCCAGCGTCGCCATCGGCAATTTCGATGGCGTCCATCTTGGCCATCAATCGGTCATCGACCTAGCCCGGCAGGCCGCCCCAAACGCGCCTTTGGGGGTGCTCACGTTTGAGCCACATCCCCGCGAATATTTCGCCTCCAACGCGCCGCCCTTCCGTTTGATGAGCCGCGAAGCCCGCGCCCATCGGCTTGAAAAACTTGGCGTCAAACACCTGTACGAACTGAACTTTAACGCCACTCTTGCCTCACTTACCCCGTCAGAGTTCGCGCAAAACGTTCTAGCCGACGGACTGGGCCTTGCCCATGTTATCGTTGGCGCCGATTTCTGCTTTGGCAAAGGTCGTGCGGGCAATGCCAATGACCTTGTTCGGTATGGCCGTGAATTTGGCTTTGGCGTCACCATTGCGCCGCTGCTGAAACGTGCTGACAATACCGTGTCTTCAACCGCCATCCGAAGCGCGTTAGGCGATGCACGCCCGCGCGACGCCGCCGCCATGTTGGGCCATTGGCACCGCATCGAAGGCCCGGTTATCACCGGCGAACAACGCGGTCGCGAGCTGGGGTTTCCCACCGCCAACATGTCCATCGACGGCCTGCACCCGCCCGCCTTTGGCGTCTATGCGGTGCTGGTTGACGTGCTTAATGGGCCACATAAGGGGAGCTATCACGGCGCGGCATCCATGGGGGTGCGGCCGATGTTTGGCGAAAACCGGCCCAATCTGGAAACCTTTGTCTTTGATTTTTCCGGCGATCTATACGGCGCAACCCTGTCGGTCGCCCTGGTCGATTATCTGCGCCCAGAAGAGAAATTTGACGGCCTTGATGCGCTTATCACCCAGATGAACGCCGATTGTGATCGCGCCCGCGACATTCTGACCGCGTTATGAACGATCCTATTGACCGCACAGGCCTGGCCCGCAATTTTTGGGACCGCAAGCCGCTGAAAAAGCTGAACCCAAGGGAATGGGAGGCACTGTGCGACGGCTGCGGCAAATGCTGCCTGAACAAACTAGAAGACGAAGACACCGGCGAGGTCGCCCTGACTCGCGTCGCCTGCCGCCTGCTGGATGACGCAACCTGCCACTGCGCCCAATATGACATCCGCCACCAATTCGTGCCGGAATGCATCGTTATGACCCCGGAAAACATAGACCAGCACGCCTATTGGATGCCCGTCACCTGCGCCTATCGCCTGTTGTGGGAGGGCAAGCCATTGTTCCCGTGGCACCCGCTGATTTCAGGCAATGCGCAATCGGTGCATGATGCCAATGTCTCGGTTCAGGGCTGGACACTGTCCGAATTCGACATCCCCGAAGACGAATGGGAAAACCATATTATCGAGGAACCGACCTGATGTATTTCGCCTCTGACAATTCCGGCCCTGTGCACCCGCAAGTGATGGACTTCATGGTGAAATCCAACACCGGCTATGCAATGTCTTACGGTGATGATGCGCTGATGGATCAGGTCCGCGACCAACTGCGCGACATATTTCAGGCACCCGACGCTGCCATCTATCTTGTGGCCCTTGGCACTGCCGCCAACTCATTGGCCCTGGCGACGCTGACCCAGCCATGGCAAACCATTTTCTGCTCTGATGTCGCCCACATCCATATGGATGAATGCAACGCGCCCGAGTTCTATACCGGCGGGGCGAAACTGACCCTTGTTCCGGGTGGCAATAAGATGACGGCGGACGCCCTGCGCACCACCATCGAAGGCGAAGGCAATCGCGGTGTTCACGGCCCGGCACGTGGCCCCGTGTCGATAACCCAGGTCACTGAACGCGGCTCGGTCTATAGCCTGGATGAGCTTGTGGCGTTAACCGACGTGGCCAAATTTTTTGACTTACCGGTACACATGGATGGTGCGCGGTTTGCCAACGCACTGGTGACGATGAATTGTTCCACCGCCGATATGACCTGGCGGTTGGGGGTTGATGTGCTGACATTTGGCGGCACTAAAAATGGCCTTATGGGTGTCGAAGCGGTGATCTTTTTTGATCCCAAACACGCCTGGGAGTTTGAGTTGCGCCGTAAACGCGCCGCGCATCTGTTTTCAAAACATCGCTATTTGTCGGCGCAGATGCTGCCCTATCTGCGTGATGATCTGTGGCTGACATCAGCCCGGCAGGCCAACGCAAACTGTGCGCGATTGACCGAAGGTCTGCAAAACGCAGGCGCCGAATTTATACATCATCCAGACGCCAACATGATCTACGCCAAATTCCCGCGCCGCATTCACGCCCGTCTGCGAAACGCCGGAGCGACCTATGAATTTGAGGCGCCGCTTGCCGGTGATCGTGACGAAATGTTGCCCTGCCGTCTGGTGTGTGACTGGTCGATTAGCGCTGATAAGATCGACCAGTTCCTAGGGTTCTTCAAGAGTTAGACAAGGCCCCGATCAAACCGGAGCCCGCGCAAACAAGTCATGTAACGCCGCCGCCGTTTCAACAGGGTGCGAAATCGGCACCATATGCCCCGCCCCCTCAACAACCCGGTTGTCGGCATCCGGCAATCGTTGCGTCAAACCATCATTTACCGTCCTAATAATCGCCGGACTACGCGAGCCGCGCAACAAGAGGCTTGGACAGGTTACACGGTCCAACACACCGGGTTTTAACATTCCTGGCAAATCGTCAAGCAAGGACGGTCGACAGGCCGGAACCACATGAATCGACCGGGTCATGGACGCACGCATCTGCTCCGGCATATCCGGCCATTTCGTCCCACCACCGCTCCACATGCGATTGAATAACCGTGCCGCCAGCGCATCATCGCCAGCCGCAAGCGGCACCATATACCCGGTCTCATCCACATCGTGTGCCTTGACCTGGGCCGGATTATCCTCACTGGCCACCGCGAAATACACCGGCTCAATCATCGTCAGACTGCGCACTTTTTCCGGATGCTCAACCGCAAGTCGCAAGGCTATCGTCGCGCCAAACGAATGACCAATGACGTCCATTGGCCCCTCTAGGAATGGTTCTGCGGCCTCTACACAGCGACCCTGGAAGTCGCCCTTCCGGTCCCAATCCGGACTGCGGCCGTGTGACAGCATATCGGGCGTCACAAATGTGATGTCCGGCCCCATCGCCTCGACCAGCCCACGCCAAGCTCCGGAATGGGCCAATGTGCAGTGAAGGGCCAACACTTTGCGTGGCCCCTCTCCGAAGCTGCGGCAAAAAACCGGCTGCGCGACGTCGCTCACCCGGCCAGTTCCGCCAAATGCTCATCCAGATAGCTAAGGCGATCCTGTCCCCAATAACGTTGTTCATCCTCGGTGATATAGAACGGTCCACCAAATACGCCGCGGGCAATTGCCTCTTCCAGATTTGCACCAAAGGTTTCCGCTCCGGTCAACAACCCGCTGTTGGCCAAGTCCGGATCAAACCCAGCGGCCTCGAGCCCGGCGCGCACAACGTCGTCTTCGGCCAAATCTTTCTCTTCCGCCCAGCAGGCGCGCAAATACCATTGCGCCAAAGCGCCAACATCGCCACCACCGGCGTTCTGGGCCGCAATGATTGCATAGGCCGAGGGCGCGCCATTGGTTGGCCAATGCGCCGGTTTCAGATTGAACGGCATTTGCAACCGTTTGGACTGCCGCATCAGTTCCTGCGCGCGGTATTCTTGCCGCGAAGCATGCCGGTCTTTTGGCGGCGTTCCACCGGTTCGGCCAAACAGCGCAATGAGATCCAACGGCTTGTAGGTGATGGTCGCCCCATGTTTGGAGGCGATCTCTTCCAAACGGCCACCAGCGAGGTAAGCATATGGCGACAGAGTCGCAAAAAAGTAATCTATGTTGCTCATCTTCGTTTTCCTTGAGGCTAATTCTATGCGCGACCCTAAGCTCGTGTTAAGCGGTGTCAACATCACGATTCGGCCATTATTCTCCTCGCTGCCCGGGAACCCCATCATGCACTCACTCAACGAACCCAAGCTTATCGCCGGGAACGCAAACCTGCCGTTGGCTAATTCAATCGCGCGACGCATGACAATGCATCGCGGCATCCACACCGGATTGGTGGACGCCCGTGTTGAGCAGTTCAATGACGGTGAAATCTTTGTCGAAGTCTACGAAAATGTTCGTGGCGAGGACATGTTCATTATCCAGCCGACATCGAACCCGGCAAATGATAATCTGATGGAATTGCTGGTTATGGCCGATGCGCTGCGCCGGTCCTCGGCCGCCCGGATCACCGCCATCCTGCCCTATTTCGGCTATGCCCGTCAGGATCGTCGCACCAAGGCGCGCACGCCGATCACTGCCAAGCTGGTTGCCAATATGATCGTCGAAGCCGGGATTGAGCGGGTTTTGACGATGGATTTGCATGCCGCGCAGATTCAGGGGTTTTTCGATATTCCAGTCGACAACCTCTATGCGTCGCCGGTGTTTGCACTCGATATCCAAACCCATTTCAAAGAGCAGATGGGCGATCTGATGATCGTTTCGCCCGATGTTGGCGGTGTGGCACGGGCCCGCGAATTGGCCAAACGCATCAACGCGCCGCTGTCCATCGTCGACAAGCGCCGGGGCAAAGCCGGAGAAGTTGAGGAAATGACCGTGATCGGAGACGTTAAAGGCAAGGTTTGCCTGATCATTGACGACATGGTCGACACAGCTGGCACCCTATGCAAAGCCGCCGAAGTGTTGTTGGAAAATGGCGCAAAAGAGGTGCATGCCTATATCACCCATGGCGTGATGAGCGGACCTGCGGTGGAACGCGTCACCAATTCGGTGATGAAGTCGCTGGTGCTGACGGACACGATCCAGCCCTCGGACGCGGTGAAAACAGCGCCCAATATTCGCATTGTACCAACCGCGCCAATCTTTGCGCAGGCGATTTTGAATATCTGGCAAGGCACGTCGGTGTCATCACTGTTTGATACAAACAAACTGACACCGATCTATGAGACTTTGTATTCGGTAGAATGAGGCCTGAGATAGTGGGGAAAGCGTGGGTTCTCACCCACCCTACGCCTCAAAGCGGGTCGTTTTAGTAAAGTTCCCAGTCTTCGTCATGAGCCAGCGGCCCGATCGCCATCCAAGACACGCGAATGCGGGCGACCCGGCTGTCGGCCCAAGTGCGAAACACCACATCAAATCCGATTTTGGTGATGTTTTCAGCTGAAATATCGGTCCTGATCGACGGGCCGGTGGCGATATCCAGCAATGACATGGAAATGTGAACACTGGGTTCATCGCGATACTCATCGCTGAATTTTACCGCAACTCGGCGTTCGCGCGGGCCATGGCCACGCCACATTTCGCCGCCGTTTTCAAAATCTGAAAACAACATCAGTTCGTTTTGATCGACACCGATCAGGTGATTTGTAATGCGTTTCATGTCGCGTTCATAACAGCCAATTGCGGATGGGATACTTTGACATTATGGCAAATGTTTGATCAAGAAAAAACCGGCTCATAGTCTGAGCCGGTCCAATTCGTATCGATCCTGGCGATTGCCGACCAATCAGACGCCCAAAGCCGTCCGTAAAGCCGCCAGATCCGCCAACAGCTTATCTGACATATCTTTGTCAGAGCCGCTGGTGCCCTGGGCTGCTGCCTCGGCGTCCGCAACCAGTGCGTCCATGTCCTCGGCTGTCATATCTGCCACCAGAACCGCCTTTTCTGCCAGCACAGATGTGCCTTCGGCAGAAACTTCGGCAAAGCCACCGGTCACGGCGTAGTTAGACGTGCCATCCGGTCCCGTCACCGACAAGATGCCGGGACGCAACGTGGTGATGATCGGCGCGTGATCAGGCATAGCCGTCATGTCGCCATCAGCACCGGGAATGTGAACTTCGCTGGCCAGATGCGACGCAAGACGACGCTCGGGCGAGACCAGATCAAACTGCATTTTACCTGCCATTGAGCAAACTCCTATTTAAACTGTTTCGCGGTATAGCCGAGGCTCACATAGGGCCTAAACCGTGCAAAACATTTAGCTGTCGTTGGCATTTCGGCATAGCGTTGTGCGCCAACACTATGCCGAAAAGCTTTATGCGGCGTCCGCAGCCATACGTTCGGCTTTGGCAATCACATCGGCGATACCACCAACCATGTAGAACGCGCCTTCTGGCAGGTGATCATATTCACCAGCCACAACAGCTTTGAACGACGAAATGGTTTCCTCAAGCGGCACCTGAACACCGTCAAAGCCGGTAAAGACTTTGGCAACGTCAAACGGCTGCGACAGGAAGCGCTGGATTTTCCGGGCGCGGGAAACGGTCAGTTTGTCTTCTTCTGACAGTTCGTCCATGCCGAGGATCGCGATGATATCCTGAAGCGATTTGTAGCGCTGCAAGATGCTCTGAATTTCACGGGCAACGTTGTAGTGCTCTTCGCCGATCACAGCCGGGTCCATCAGACGCGATGTGGAATCAAGCGGATCAACCGCAGGATAGATCCCAAGTTCGGAAATCGCACGCGACAGAACGGTTGTCGCATCAAGGTGTGCAAACGATGTCGCAGGCGCCGGATCGGTCAAGTCATCCGCAGGCACATATACGGCCTGAACCGATGTAATCGAACCAGCTTTGGTCGATGTAATCCGTTCCTGCATCATGCCCATGTCTGTCGCCAGCGTAGGCTGATAGCCAACCGCGGACGGGATACGACCAAGCAGAGCCGAAACTTCGGAACCAGCCTGAGTAAAGCGGAAGATGTTGTCGACAAAGAACAGAACGTCAGAACCGGTTTCATCACGGAACTGTTCGGCCAATGTCAGACCGGACAGAGCAACACGCATACGCGCACCGGGAGGTTCGTTCATCTGACCGTACACAAGTGCGATTTTCGACTTGGTCAGGTCTTCGGGAACGATAACGCCGCCTTCGATCATCTCGTGGTAAAGGTCGTTGCCTTCCCGCGTCCGCTCACCAACACCGGCGAACACAGACACACCCGAGTGTACCTTGGCAATGTTGTTGATCAGTTCCATGATCAGAACGGTTTTGCCAACGCCAGCACCGCCGAACAGACCAATTTTGCCGCCCTTGGTGTAAGGTGCAAGCAGGTCCACAACTTTGATGCCGGTAACCAGCAGTTCGGATTCTGTTGACTGTTCCGAGAACGCAGGCGCATCCGCATGGATCGAGCGGCGCTCAGTCTCGCCGATGGGGCCTTTTTCGTCCACGGGCTCACCAACAACGTTGATGATACGGCCCAGGGTTGCGGTGCCAACGGGTACCGAAATCGGCGCGCCAGTATCCTCAACAGGGGCACCGCGAACCAGACCTTCGGTCGCATCCATCGCAATACAACGCACGGTGTTTTCGCCAAGGTGCTGGGCAACTTCCATGATCAGCGACTTGTCGTTGTTGACCGTGGTCAGCGCGTTTAGAATTTCTGGCAGTGCGTCTTCGAATTGAACATCGACGACGGCGCCGATGATCTGTGTGACTTTGCCTTTTGCATTCGCCATTTTACGTCTCCGGTTGTCTTTTTAGAGCGCCTCGGCGCCCGAAATAATTTCAATCAGCTCGTTGGTGATCACGGCCTGACGCGAGCGGTTATACTCGATTGTCAGCTTGTCGATCATTTCACCAGCATTGCGTGTGGCGTTGTCCATGGCGCTCATCCGGGCACCCTGTTCCGAGGCCCCGTTTTCCAGCAGCGCGCTGAAAATCTGGGTGGCAACACCGCGGGGCAGCAGATCGGCCAGAATGGCCTCTTCGCTTGGTTCATAATCATAAACCGTGCCTTCGCTGTCGCCGGTATCCTCAAACGAGGCCGGAATGATTTGCTGAGCGGTTGGGATCTGCGACACAACGTTGACGAACTTTGAATAGAAAATCGTCGCGACGTCGTATTCTTTACCGTCAAAACGCGCCAGGACATCCTTGGCAATGCCTTGGGCGTCTGAATAGGCGACACGTTTCACATCGGTCAGATCAACATGGCCAACAAAAATATCGCTAAAGTCGCGTTTCAGGGAATCGCGCCCCTTTTTGCCGACAGTCAGCATTTTGACTGTCTTGCCCTGTGCCTTGAGCTCATTTGCATGGGCGCGGGCCAGTTTGGCGATATTGCCGTTGAAACCACCACACAATCCACGTTCTGCTGTCATCACAATCAACAACTGAACCTGATCGCTGCCAGTGCCACCCAACAATTTGGGCGCACTATCGCTAGAGCCAACAGACGCGGCCAACCCTGCCATCACGGCGTTAAACCGTTCTGTATAGGGGCGGGCCTCGACTGCAGATTCCTGCGCGCGGCGAAGTTTCGCCGCGGCAACCATTTGCATGGCCTTAGTGATCTTGCGGGTCGATGTGACCGACGCGATCCGTGTTTTAAGGTCTTTAAGATTTGGCATAGCCGCGTCTCTCCTTAAGCGAAATCTGCAGCAAACTCGTCGAGCGCGGCCTTGATCTGATCCTCAACATCCCCTTTGATTTTGGGGTCGTCATCGGTCAGCATTTTCAGCAAAGACTGGTGTTTGCCACGCAGATGCGCCAGCATACCGGCCTCATAGCGGCCAACATCTTTAACGTCGATGACGTCAAGATAGCCTTTGGTGCCCGAAAAGATGACGCAGACGATTTCAGCGTTTGTCAGCGGCGAATACTGTGGCTGTTTCATCAGCTCAGTCAGACGCGCACCCCGGTTCAGCAACTGCTGAGTCGCGGTATCAAGGTCAGAACCAAACTGCGCAAACGCAGCCATTTCGCGATACTGAGCCAGTTCCAGTTTCACTGGACCCGCCACTGATTTCATCGCGTTGGTCTGAGCAGAAGACCCCACACGAGACACCGACAGACCTGTGTTCACAGCAGGACGGATGCCCTGATAGAACAATTCGGTCTCAAGGAAGATCTGACCATCTGTGATCGAAATCACGTTAGTCGGAATAAACGCCGAAACGTCGCCACCTTGGGTTTCGATGATTGGCAACGCGGTCAGGGACCCGGAGCCATTGTCTTCGTTCAGTTTGGCCGAACGCTCGAGCAATCTCGAGTGCAAATAGAACACGTCACCTGGATAGGCTTCACGTCCTGGTGGACGACGCAGCAAAAGCGACATCTGACGATAAGACACGGCCTGTTTGGACAGATCATCATACACGATCAATGCATGACGGCCATTGTCGCGGAAATGTTCGGCCATCGCGGTCGCAGCATAAGGTGCGAGGAACTGCATCGGTGCAGGCTCGGACGCTGTGGCGGCCACAACGATGGTATATTCCATCGCGCCGGTTTCTTCCAACTTCTTTACCAACTGCGCAACGGTCGACCGTTTTTGGCCAATCGCAACATAGATGCAATACAGTTTCTTGCCTTCATCGTCGCCAGCGGCTTCGTTGATGGATTTTTGGTTCAGGATCGTATCCAGAGCAATGGCAGTTTTGCCCGTCTGACGGTCGCCAATGATCAGCTCGCGCTGGCCACGGCCAATCGGGATCATCGCGTCAACCGACTTCAGACCTGTCGACATCGGCTCGTGTACCGATTTACGCGGGATAATGCCGGGCGCCTTAACGTCCGCAACACCGCGTTTTGTGGCATTGATCGGGCCTTTGCCATCAATTGGATTGCCCAGACCGTCAACAACACGACCCAGCAGTTCGTCGCCAATTGGTACGTCCACGATCGTGGCGGTGCGCTTAACGATGTCACCTTCTTTGATGTCACGGTCAGAGCCGAAGATAACGACACCAACATTGTCCGCCTCAAGGTTCAGGGCCATGCCCATGATCCCGCCGGGGAATTCGACCATCTCACCGGCCTGAACATTGTCGAGACCGTAAACGCGGGCGATACCATCGCCAACGCTCAGAACCCGGCCAACTTCGGCCACTTCGGCCTCTTGACCAAAATTCTGGATCTGCTCTTTAAGGATCGCAGAGATTTCTGCAGCTTGGATACCCATTTATCCGACCTCTTTCATTGCATTCTGAAGGGATGCGAGTTTCGAGCGGATCGACGTATCGATCATCTTGGAACCCACTTTAACGACAAGACCGCCAATGAGGCTTTCATCGACGGTCGCATTGATTGTCACAGTCTTGCCAACGTTGCTTTTCAGCGTCGCGGCGAGCTTGTCAGTTTGTGCCTTGGTCAGCGCCTTGGCACTGATCACATCGGCCGTAACCTCGTTGCGCTGTTCAGCCAACAGATCGCGTAGCGCGTCGATCAATTGTGGCAGCACAAAAAGGCGACGTTTCTCGGCCATCAGGCCAAGCGTCTTTTGCAGCACATCGGCCACTTTCATCTTCTTAGAGATGGCATTAATCGCGGCACCTTGTTCGGCACGCGAAATCAGTGGCGAATAGATCAGATTGCGCAGATCAGCACTCTCTTGAAGGGCAGTTGCCAGATCAGTGATGCTGGTTTCCAGACCGTCGAGATTTTTATTATCTTGCGCGATCTCAAAAACAGCGGTTGCATAGCGTTTAGCAATGCTTGCGGAAATCGAAGCTGGTTCGGACACATCCACCCTTTCGAAAGCAGGCCCCAAAAATTGCGCAAAAAGCGCGATCTGGGGGCGTGACGTAGCTCTGTTTTACAACAAAGCGTTAAAATCAGCGTCGATGTAACAGAGCCATGGTCACCCCGCAACATAGTTTCGCGGTTATCTCTGTGGTTATAGATTGAGTAATTTCAACATCTTAGTTAAATTGCGACCCTTTGTGTCGGATATTAGGACGAAAAACCTTGGTTTTAGCTGTCTATTTTGTGATTCCTTGGCGCACTTTGGCCGGTTTTGGTGGTTCTCGACAGGCGGTGCTGCCAAGCAAAAATGTCATCACCCGCTCCAAATACAACCCCACCTACTGACTGGCGGCAACATTGTTCAAAAACCAAAGAGTACGACTACGGCGTCTTGGCCAAACGATGTTGGGCTTGCGTGACCTTCATTGAGCTCACAAAACATGAGTCAGTATCACCGTAAGGCCAGCCTCCAATTCGACTGACATCAGGCACATTGCGCGCCAAATCGCCTTCTATTCTCGGGCTTGACCAGTATCGCTCGTTAGAAACGATGCTTTCCCGAGGGCTTCGCAAGGGAAACACGCCAATCAGATACCGGGCTCCCAGCGCAGTGCATTCTTTAACTTTCGACGCACAATGCTGTTCGCAGTAAGTGCGTATAGGAGTCCACGTTCTCACCTCACCACTCAATTGAACCGCGTTTTCCCACCTTTTCACGGCTTTTTGATCAACAGGAACGGGTCGGCCAACAGCATCCGGGTTCAAAGGCGGACTTGGTGGGAGCCAGGCAAACTCGGACGTAAGATATCTATTGTCCTTCAAAATCAATGATGCAACAAAATTTGACCCCGCGTATTTCCCATACTTCTTATTGTATTTCTTTTGAAATACCGTCCATATCAGAATTGGATCGGCCTCTTCCGGCAGTAAATCTTCCCGCCCGATCAGCACAGGGTAGAGTTTTTCCGCCTCTCCTATCTGCAACAAGGATGAAGCCGCCAGCAACGCCTCGAAAGGCTCTCCATACTCTATCAGAGCGCCAATTGCCGGAGCTTTCTCTCCAACCTTTCTGACCTGCAGCAATGCCGTAGCCAACGGTTCATCTACCATAGCTTCCGTAAGCCACGATTTGCCAGATAGCCCTTTGGGAATTCGGAGCAGCGCTACCCGTTCTTTGCGAGGCAGGTCCGCAGTGACATGTGTATGCAGGGTGCCCCTGTCAGCGATGCCTGCCAAGAGGATTTGCGCCACCGTATTCCCAGTTCGTGACAGATCAGCGAGCGCTTGCAAGCCCTCTAAATCATGGCCATTCAGCCAGGTTTCGACTGCGGATTGAAACTCTGGCATCGCGCTGCCATTCAGCATCCTTGGTTCTGCTGTCGAAGGTCCAGCCAAAAAAACTGTGCACAGTATTGCTAGAAACAGAATTTTCATAAACTCGCTTACTCCAATTTTGAGCACTGGCACATTTTGCATCATCCAACTTCCGAATGTCCATTAAACCCACCCGGCCCTGTTGTTATACCAAAACAACAGGACCGGATCGGAACTCTATTCAGATCGGTTTGGCCACTGGCTCCACAATGCCTTCGAATGCACCAATTGCACGGCGCCTGTGGCTAAGTTTGATTTTGCCCTTTGGCGGGTAAACCCGTTTGGACACCTCAACAAGAAACACGCCACCGGCAATCGCTGACGGAATCCTACGCCCCAGCTTTTCGCTCAAAGCCCCGGATTTCAGCCAAAACCGCCGCTTTGAGGGCGGCTGATACAACGCCGCCAAGTGACGTTCCGGCAAAAAGGCATGTTTGCGAAGCTGGGTTTCCAACTGACCCAATGTATAAGGTCGGCCAAAGCCAAACGGCGTCTTGTCACTGCGCGACCACAGCCCCGCCCGGTTTGGCACCACAAACACCGCCTTGCCCCCCGGCCCCAGCACCCGCCAGCATTCCTCAAGCAACCGGGTTGGATCATCCGAGGTTTCCAGCCCGTGCATCACCACCAACTTGTCGACATGCCCGGTTTCGATCGGCCACAATGTTTCCTCGACCAAGGCCGACACATTTGCCATCCCAGCAGGCCATGGCATCACGCCTTGCGGCCCCGGCATCAATGCTATCACCCGCCGCGCATCCGACAGATAGGGGCGCAGCAACGGCACCGCAAAACCAAACCCGGCAACCGTCTGCCCCTTGGCTTCGGGCCACATTTCGACCAACCGGTCGCGCACCGAGGCCTGCGCCGCACGCCCCAGCATGCTGCGGTAATAAAAGTTGCGCAGGTCTTGCACATCAAGATGCATTGCGGCTCCTCAAAAGTTGGGCCAAGCTGCGGTCAGTTTAGCAATGAAAGGCCAAAACACCATGCCTCTTGAAATCATGACCATCCCCTGCCTGTCTGACAATTACGCCTTTCTTGCCCATGATGCCGCCAGCGGCGAAACCGCGCTGATTGACGTACCCGAGGCCGGGCCGGTCATTGACGCCTTGGCCAGAACCGGCTGGAGCCTCAGCCATGTGCTGCTAACGCACCATCACGCCGACCATATACAAGGTTTGCCAGAACTGCTGGCCAAACATCCGGCCATAGTTGTTGGTGCCAAAGCCGATGCCAGCCGCCTGCCCGACCTGGACATCGCATTGGCCGAAGGCGACACCATCACCATCGGCGCCGATACCGGTAGGGTCATCGACGTGTCGGGCCACACCATCGGCCACATCGCCTTTCATTTCCCGGCCAGCAACGCCGTGTTCACCGCCGACAGCCTGATGGCGCTGGGATGTGGGCGGCTTTTTGAGGGCACGCCGACGCAAATGTGGACCTCTCTTAGTAAACTTGCCGCCCTGCCCGCCGATACAACCGTTTATTCCGGCCACGAATACACCACAGCCAACGGGGCTTTTGCGCTGACGATTGAGCCAGGCAATGCCGCCCTTGTCGCCCGTGTGGCCGACATCAAAACCGCCCGCGCCAACGATGTGCCAACCGTGCCCTCGCCGCTTGCGCTTGAGCTGGCAACCAACCCGTTCCTGCGCGCGGCCGAACCGTCGGTTCAAAAAGGCGTTGGTATGACTGGGGCCGATCCAGTTGCAGTTTTTACCGAAGTCCGCGCCCGTAAGGACAATTTCTAAAAAAATCGCCAGCGCGATGCATTTGGCGATTGAAGATCGCCCCGCATTGCCTACCTATTGCTAGGGCGGGCAAAAAATATGCCCGACCAAAGCCGCCGTCATGCACAAAATCACATTTCTTTACCCCGACAAGCGATTTTGTGACCGTAATTTGAAAGAAAACACTTGAAGCCGGGGCGTGATCAACCAAACTCTAATACTATGAGGACATAGTTGGTCAGGGATGCATGCGGATTGCACCCCAACCCGACCCAGATAAGAGGAGCACAAACGTGCCTTCATTCTCGAGCACACTTGAAAACGCAATTCACGCGGCCTTGGCGCTTGCCAATAAGCGGCATCATGAATTTGCCACCCTGGAACATTTGCTGTTATCGCTGCTGGACGAACCAGATGCGAACCGCGTCCTGAACGCGTGCAGCGTTGACGTTGATGAACTGCGCGCCAGTTTGGTGGAATTCATCGATGAAGACCTGGCAAACCTTGTCACTGATATTGATGGCTCTGAGGCGGTTCCCACGGCCGCATTCCAGCGCGTCATTCAACGCGCCGCCATTCACGTCCAATCGTCTGGCCGCAATGAGGTTACGGGCGCCAACGTTCTGGTCGCCATTTTCGCCGAACGCGAAAGCAATGCGGCGTTCTTTTTGCAAGAACAGAACATGACCCGCTATGACGCGGTCAATTTCATCGCCCATGGCGTCGCCAAAGATCCGGCATTCGGTGAAAGCCGCCCGGTCGCGGGCGCGCCCGAGCACGAAGATGAACCCGAAGGCGTCACCGAAGGCGACAAAAAGGAAAGCGCGCTTGAGAAATATTGCGTCGACCTGAACGCCAAATCCCGCGATGGCGAAATTGATCCGCTGATCGGGCGCGATTCTGAGGTTGAGCGCTGTATTCAGGTGCTGTGCCGTCGGCGCAAAAACAACCCACTGCTGGTGGGCGACCCCGGTGTTGGCAAAACCGCCATTGCCGAAGGTCTGGCGCGCAAAATCGTCGCCGGTGAGACCCCCGAAATTCTGTCAGGCACCACGATCTATTCGCTGGATATGGGCTCATTGCTGGCAGGAACCCGCTATCGCGGTGATTTTGAGGAACGCCTAAAGGCGGTCATTACCGAGCTGGAAAACCACGAAGACGCGGTTTTGTTCATCGACGAAATCCACACCATTATTGGTGCCGGGGCCACGTCGGGCGGCGCAATGGATGCCAGCAACCTGCTGAAACCTGCATTGCAGGGCGGCAAATTGCGCACCATGGGCAGCACCACGTACAAAGAATTCCGTCAGCATTTTGAAAAGGACCGCGCCCTTAGCCGTCGGTTCCAGAAAATCGACGTGAATGAACCCTCGGTCGAAGATGCGGTGAAAATCCTCAGAGGGATAAAACCGTATTTTGAGGAACATCACGGCGTCAAATACACCGCTGATGCGATCAAAACCTCGGTCGAGCTGGCAGCGCGTTATATCAATGATCGCAAACTGCCTGACAGTGCAATTGATGTAATCGACGAAGCCGGCGCGGCGCAGCATCTGGTGCCTGCCTCAAAGCGACGCAAAACCATCGGCACCAAAGAGGTTGAGGCCGTGGTCGCCAAAATCGCGCGCATTCCGCCGAAAAACGTCTCCAAAGACGATGCCACCGTACTAAGAGACCTCGAAGCATCGCTCAAACGGGTGGTGTTTGGTCAGGATAAGGCCATTACCGCGCTGACCAGTGCCATCAAACTGGCCCGTGCCGGGCTGCGTGAACCGGAAAAACCCATCGGCAACTATCTGTTTGCGGGCCCTACTGGCGTTGGTAAAACCGAAGTTGCCAAGCAACTGGCCGATGCGCTGGGTGTGGAACTGCTGCGCTTTGATATGTCTGAATATATGGAGAAACACGCGGTTAGCCGTCTGATTGGCGCGCCTCCGGGTTATGTCGGATTCGATCAGGGTGGCATGCTGACCGATGGTGTTGATCAGCACCCGCATTGTGTGTTGCTGCTGGACGAGATGGAAAAGGCGCACCCGGATGTTTACAACATCCTGCTGCAGGTAATGGACCACGGCGAGCTGACCGACCATAACGGCCGGACGGTGAATTTCCGCAATGTAATCCTGATCATGACCTCAAATGCCGGAGCCTCTGAGATGGCGAAATCGGCCATCGGCTTTGGCCGCGAAACCCGCGAGGGCGAGGATCTGGCCGCAATTGAGCGGACGTTCACACCAGAATTCCGCAACCGTCTGGATGCGGTGATCTCGTTTGATTCGCTGCCCAAAGAGGTGATCCTGCAAGTTGTCGAAAAATTCGTGCTGCAGCTTGAGGCCCAGTTGATGGACCGCAACGTCGCGATTGAGTTGACCCGCCCGGCAGCTGAATGGCTGGCGGACAAAGGTTATGATGTTACGATGGGGGCACGGCCTCTTGGCCGGGTCATTCAGGAATACATCAAGAAACCTTTGGCCGAGGAATTGTTGTTCGGCAAACTGACCAAAGGCGGGCTCGTCAAGGTTGGGATCAAGGATGGTAAACTGCATCTGACGGTAGAAGGGCCCGAAAAGCCGCGGATCACTGGGGATAAACCACCGCTGCTGACGGCTGGCTGATGCGCTCAGCGCTGACAGGACTGTTAATATCGCTCGCCGCACCTGTAGCGGCGAGCGATATTTTTTTGTCCCTGCCGATAGACTGTGAGTTGGGAAAAAGCTGTTATATCCAGCACTATGTTGATCGTGATCCCGGCCCCAAGGTCCTGGATTTTCAGTGTGGTGATCTGACTTATGACGCTCACAAAGGCACCGATTTCGCCGTTCCTACCATGGCCGACATGATACGAGGCGTCGATGTTCTGGCCGCGGCTGACGGTCAGGTCACCGGCATGCGCGACGGCGTGGCCGATGTTGGCTATACAGCGGAAAATGCAGAGGCCAGCAATGGCCGCGAATGTGGCAACGGCGTGGTTGTGCGCCATGCCGACGGCTGGGAAACCCAGTATTGCCACATGAAATTGGGTTCAATCAAGGTGAAAACGGGCGATCAAATCCCTCAGGGCAGCATTCTTGGCCAGGTTGGATTAAGCGGAAAAACCCAATTTCCGCATTTGCATCTGTCGGTGCGCAAAGATGGAAAAGTTGTCGATCCGTTCACCCCAGACATAGCACAAAGCTGTGGCCCGGCAGGTCAAGGTCTGTGGGATCATAAGGTTTTGTATACTCCTGGGGGCCTGATCAACATCGGCTTTAGCAACGGCATCCCAAGCTTTGAAGCCGTGAAAAATGGCACTGCTGCACAACCAACTCTGGCCCCAGACACCAAGGGTTTGGTGGTGTTCGCCTATGCCTATGGCGGGCGCGCCGGTGATATTATCACTCTGCAGATCATGGGGCCAACGGGGCAAATCCTGAACACAGATGTCGTTCTGGAAAAGGATCAGGCGCAGCTGTTTCGCGCCTCAGGCAAACGACTAAAAACCAATCGCTGGCCTGCCGGAGACTATACCGGCACCGTTCGCTTGATGCGGGGCCCTCACGAATTGGGTCAGAAACAGGTGCAAATTCGCATCAATTAGCCTGCTATTTCTCGGTAAATTTCAGCTCAATCCGGCGGTTCTGCGCATAGGCCTCGGGCGTGTCATCCGTGTTGATTGGTTGGAATTCACCAAAACCATTCGCAGATAACCGACTAGCCGGAATACCCAACACATCCGCCATATAGCGCACGACCGACAGGGCCCGCCCCTGACTAAGTTCCCAATTGTTGCGATATCGCCCGGTCCCGCCCAAGGGCCGATTATCCGTATGGCCATCAACCTGAATGACCCAGTCGATCTCGGGCGGAATGTTATCAATGACGCTTTGTAAAATGAGGGCGATCTTGGCGATTTCACTCTGCCCTTCGGCGGACAAGTCAGCCGCGCCGGTTGGAAATAACACTTCGGACGAGAACACAAACCGGTCGCCATGAATGCTCACGCCTTCGGTTTGTCCCAATACGTCACGCAGGCGGCCAAAAAACTCGGAGCGATATTTTTCCAGGTCTTTGGTTTTTGCATGTAGTTCAACGGCTTCAGCCTCAAGACGCTCGCGATCGGCCTCGGCGCGTTTGCGGTCGGCCTCTTCCAGCAGGCGGCGTTTACGCTCTTCGGACGCGGCACGGGCCAAGGCGGTGTTCAGGTCAGACCCCAGGGTTTGCAACTGAATTTTTGCCGTTGTATCGCGTTCTTTGGAATCGTCTAGCAGCGCCTGAAGCTCGCCCAACTGACTGCGTAATGCGGCAATCTGCTGATTCAGCAATTCGGTCTGGCGTTGGGCCTCAGTCGAGATGGCCTGTTCTTCTGATAGCTTTTTACGTGCGGCGGCCAGCAAAACTTCGCGCTGCTGCGCCAGACTTAACTGTTCAACGCTCTGTTGGCGGGCGGCTTCTTGTGCGGCCAATGCGGCAATCAAACGGGCGCGCAATGCGTCCTGTTCATTGCTGGCCGCCGCCTGCGCCAATTCCATCGCTTCCAGCGCTGATAGCAATCGCGCCTCAATCGCGGCTCGGTCTTCGCTGGTCGATGCGACATTGCCACGTGACGCATTTAGGTCGGCCTGCACCCCGGCCAATTCAACCTCAAGATCGCGCTGTCGGCGGCTGCTGTCAGACCGAAGTTGCGCCAATTGATCCTGCACAGTTTTTTGTGCCGCATCAGAATCCGTCTGCAACTGCACCAATTCCGCCTCAAGAATCCGGCGCGCGGTCGCGTTTTGGCTGCGAAGAGCGGCCAGTTCTGCGACCAGTTCAGATTCGATCTGGCCCTGGGCGCTTTGGTGTTGCACCAATTCGGCGCTAAGCGCACTTAAGGCATCCGCACTTTCGGCTCTGAGCTGCGCCAGCTCACTTTCATACCGCGATTGCATTTGCGAGTTTTGCGTCTGCTGCTGCGCCAGATCGACCTCAAGCTGTTCGCGCGTGGCACCAAATTTGGCCTGAAGCTGCGCCAAATCCGATTTGTAGCGCGCCACACTTTCGGTGTTTTCCGCCAACTGCAGCGCCAATTCAGCCTCAAGAGCACGCCGCACGCGAGCAACCTGCGCCTTTAACGCCGCCACCTCGGTCTCGTATTTTGCCTGCAATTCCCGGTTAAGCGTTTTCAGCTCGCTCTGCTTTTGCGCCAACTGAACCTGCGACGCATTGTTCAGCGAATGAATACGGTTGAGCTCAGCCTCGTATTGGGTATCGTTTTCGATGTTTTGCACCCGCTGCCGGGTCAACGCCGATTGCAACGCGCGTTGGGTTTCCGCATTTTCTGACCGCAGCTGTGCCACGTCGACCTCGTATTGGCCCTGCAATCGCGCATTTTGTGCCTTTTGCGCCGCCAAATCGGTTTCAAGCTGCTGCTGCGCCACGTCCGTTTCTGAACGCAACGATGCCAGCTCATTTTGGAACCGGGTTTCGGCCTGATTGCTTTGCGACATTTGCAACGCCAACTCGGCCTCAAGGGCGCGTTTTGCCTTTAGGGCATCGGTGCTCAGACGGGCAATTTCGGTTTCCAGACGCAGTTGGGTTTGGGCGAATTGTGCCCGTATCTGCGCCAACTCACCCGCAAGCCCCCGGCGCGCAGCGTCATATTCCGCCCGCAGGCGAACCAATTCCGCATCATAAGTTGCCTGCGTTTGCACGCTTAGCGCCCGTTGCTTGGCCAGTTCATCCTCAAGAGCTTTACGGGTTTCTTCGGTCTGTAGTTTCGCATCGCGCAGCTCTGATGTCAGCGCCGCCTCGGTGCGTCGGCTTTGGCTGCGGATGCGATCCAACTCACCTTCTAGCGCGTTCATGGTCTGAACGGTGGTGGATTGCGCCGCCTCCATCTGCGCCAAAACGCGGGTCAAACGTTGTGCCAATTCATCGCGCTGGCCGATCTGGGTTTGGGCGTTTTCGATGCGGCTCAATGCGTTAATCAGTTTAGCATCCAGATCTTGGCGTGCAGAGTCGGCAGCCGCCAAAAGCGTTAGCGTATCCTCGGCCTCTTGGCGTTGTTTCTCCAGCGCCAGCGTCATCGCCGTCAGTTCAGCGTCCGCATTCAGCAACCGGTCGCGCAAGGCCTGAGCGGCGGCGGCTTCGACCAAACGGGCGCTTTCCTCATCGCTCAGTTGCGATTGTAATGTATCCACGCGCGCCGCAGATTGTTCACCGTCTTGGCGCAAATCCGCGATCAACACCTCAAGTGCTTCGCGCCGCGCGGCGGCCAGTCGGGCGGCCTCGACCTGTTGGTCAATCTCGTCCCGGCTCTGGACCAAAGCCAGATTAAGCGCCTCTTGTTCGGACAAAAGCGTCGCCTGATCGGCCTGCAACTGCGTGCGTTGCTGTTCCAGCTCAGCCACCACACCCAAGGTGCGATCACGGTCGGCCAAAAGGCTGGCAACTTGTGCTTCAAACCCGGTGATTTGGGTTTGCGCCACTGCGAGGTCGCCGATCTGGCGATCCCGCTCTGATGTCAGAGTGGCGATCAGAGCCGCCTGAGAATCCAGATTAACCTGCGCCGATTCCAGATCGGTTTGGGTATCGTTCAACGTCGCATTCAGCGCCCCCATTCGCGCCTCAAGTTGGCTGCCGCGCCGTTCCTCTAAGCCCAAAGCCGCCGCCAGCGCGCTGACCTCTGAGGCCAGAACGTCCAAATCGCTTTCTTGACCGGAAATCGTTTCACGCAGAGTGAATTGCACGACCATAAAAATGGTCAGCAGGAACATCATCACCAGCAACAGGCCGGTCATTGCATCCACAAAACCTGGCCAGATGGACGATTGAAATCGCTGACCGGTACGGCGCGACAGGGCCATAAACTAGCCCTCCCCGCCGTCGTCTCTTGGCCGGTTGCGCCCCTGCCGTAGTCCACCTTGTGGACGTGATAGCGCCTTGACCACCAGATCAATATCTTTGCGCAGCTCGATCATGCTCTCCTGCCGACCGGCGGATATTTCTTCGAGAATACGCAACATCTGTACGTCGATTGACCGCAACCGCATCCGACTCTCTGCATCCATACCCTCGCCGGGGCCATGTTCGCGCATGACTTCGATCAACTGTTCCTGCCCCGCCGCAATGCGTTCAAGCGCAGCACCACCGGTATCGGCCTGTTCCAGCCGGGTGTTCATCCGCCCGATCACATCGACCAATTCGCCCAACCGTTGATCGACAATTGATCGGCTAACATCAGAGGCCGTGAACACTTCTTGCAGGGATTCCATCTGGTGGGACATATGATTGAGCGCCGCCGCAACGCCGTTACTGTCGCTAGTGCCCTCTTCGCCAAAGGAAAAGCTGACCTTGGTGATGTTTGACAGCCATCCCTCAAGTTCGCCATAAAACCGGTTTTGACCACGCCCGGCGAACAGTTCCAGAAGGCCAACAATCAATGATCCAGCCAGCCCCAGCAAGGATGACGCAAAGGCGACGCCCATGCCGCCCAGTTGCGATTGCAGACCGTCCATTAGACGTTCAAACACCGCGATACTGTCTTCGCCCGGTTTTGGCGCCAGATTACCGATGGTCTTGACCATTTCCGGAACAGTTGTGGCCAGCCCATAAAACGTGCCCAAAAGGCCAAGAAATATCAGCAAATTAACCAAATATCGCGTGATTTCACGCTGCTCATCAATGCGGGTGCCAACCGAATCCAAAATAGATTGGGTCGACGATGAATTCAGCTGCATCCGGGCGTTGTGCGAGCGTAATAACGCCGCCAACGGCACCAACAATTTGGGAGGATTGCCGCTGTCGCGAATCTCGCCACTGGCGAACCGTTCGATCCAGCGCACTGATCCGATCAACTGAAAGACCTGACCAAAACACGCCAGCACACCAATAAAAAACACCAGAACGATGAACCCGTTCAGATAGGGGTTTGATTCAAAGACGGGTAAAACCCGCGGCAACGCCAAAAACACACCGGCACCCGACAGGCCCAGTACCAATAACATCGCCGAAATCTGGCTTACCGGCTGCGAAAACTGCGGCTTGGGTTCGCGGTCTGGCTGCGCCATGCGCTCAGCTCCTGACACTCTGACTGCTCTGTGGTCAGACTATATAAAATTTGCACGTAACGCCAAGGCTTTATGCCACTATATTGCGTACGCGTGTGGACAACCAATCAAGGTCAGGATCGTTTAACCCAATCTCGGCAAGATGCGACGTTGTGTTAAACAAATATTCGGTGTTTGGCCCAAGCCCCCCCACGGCATAGGCAATGATGTCGGCCTGCTCTGCCAGCGGCAGGCCACCACAATATTGCACATGGTCAGGGTCAATAACATAGGTCAACGCGGTGACCGATTGACCATCCGCGAGCGTGACCGCCAGATTGCGTTCGACATAGGCCGAGGAAATCAGTTCGCGTTCGCGCAAATAATCAAGCGTGCGATCCTCGTGCCCCGATGCGACGCCAAGCGCCAGCCCGTTGCAGCTCCCACCGACGACCGCGTCTAACGCCAATACCAATCCGGGTTCGGCCACAGATCCGCGATGATGGATTGAGCGCATGCAAAACGACCGCACATAGCCGCCCAATGTTGCCACCGAGCTTTGCGCCACCTCAAACCCCGGGTTCCACAAAAGAGAGCCGTATCCGAACACCCACATCGTCATCATGTTGATCCTTGCCAATTGCGGCCTATAAACACCAAAGACAGGGCAGGGAAAAGGTGTTGCGGTGATTAGAATCGTTAAGATGGTGACGACGCTGGCGGTTTTATGGTCGCTATATTGGTTAGGCGCGGCCTATGTGCTGCGTTCGGGCATTGGCGGCTGGTTTGACGGGCGTGCGGCGCAGGGCTGGCAGGCCGAATTTTCTGACATCGCAACCACTGGCTATCCGCTGCGCCATGTGACGACGTTAACCAGCCCGGCGCTGGCAGACCCGCGATCCGGGGTGGCGTGGCAAGGCGATTGGCTAAGTTTTGGCAGCCCGGCAATCTGGCCGGGGCAACAGACGCTGCGGTTCGCTGAAACCCCACATTACCTGTCGTATTTCGATCAAACGGTTGCGGTGCAGGCCAATAATTTGACGGCTGAATTGCACCTAACGGCCGGGGTGGCGTTAGAGGTAAAGCGGCTGACCCTGACCGCCGGTCCGTGGGAAATTGACGATGACGATGACCGGCTGATGGCGGCGCAATCGCTGAAACTGGCGATGGTTCAGCAAGAGCAGCCGGAAACCTACAAGATTGATGTCAACGCGACAGAATTTGCGCCGGGCAGCAAAATGCGGCGGCTTTTGCAGTCGTCAGAGGCGCTTCCCTCGGAACTCCAGGCGCTTGAGCTGGACATGACTGTGCAGTTTGACCGGGTCTGGGATCGTCTGGCGCTAGAACAACAGCGCCCACAGCCGCGCCAGATCAACCTGAAACTAGCCGAAGTCCAATGGGGAGAGGTGCGATTGTTTGCCACCGGTGCCCTGACCGTGGATAAGGCTGGCATTCCCACCGGAGAGATCGCCGTAAAGGCCAAAAACTGGCGCGAAATGTTGGTGATGGCACAGGCGTCGGGCGCATTCCCTGAACAGTTGTTAGCCCCCGCAGAGCGCGTTCTGGGCCTGCTTGCCGGGTTGGGCGGCAATTCCAAGTCGTTGGATATAAATCTTAAATTCAACAACGGGTCGATCGCAATCGGGCCATTGCCAATTGGACCCGCCCCCAGAATTATTCTGCGTTAACGGCAATAGGCTCCGCTGCGATAGCTGGCCGTATCCATATTGAAATGATCCTGATGATGGCGGTCCGCCTTGGGGCCAAGCACTGTGCCAAAGGGCCCACAGGCCTTTTTGTGCACCTTGGCCAAGGCCCTGCCGGATTTGCCCTTACCCCAGTCTCCGATGACGGTAACGACCTTGCCACTTTCCATGATAAAGGCCGAAATATCTATCGCTTTGCCTTTGCCATGCTCTGAAATCCGCGCGCCGGGTTTATTGTTACGGGTCCGGCAGGCGTAATGCGCGGCGACCCGCAACCCGACCACACCACCGCCATTGCGTTTAAAGGCCGGGATCACCGCATCGCCAACCCATTCGTTCAGCGCGTTGGCGGTGGTGCAATCCATAGTCGCAGGGCGACTAAGTTTCACCCCAGAAATTGACCGCACGCTGACCGCGCTGTCAAAGCCGCAGCCCTTGATCCGACCGGGAACATGGCCAACTCTGTCGCCCTGAATATCCAGGTTGCCACAGACACCACCTTCGCGGCGGGCGCGGCGTTTGGACATCGCCTGCTGTTCAACAACCGGGGGCCGCAACCAGGGACGTGGCGAATGGCTGAGACTGGCAAAGGGCAAAACATCGCCACGCGCAGCCATGCTGACCATTGGTTCCGAAGGGGGGCGCATTTCGGGGCGACGGTGTGACGGTGTTGCAATAATCACAACCGCTGGCATCTGCGCACCGCGCGCGATCGGGCGCAAAGACGTCTCTGGCGTGCCGGCCAAAGCAGGTCCCGCAAAAACGGCGAGCGCCACAATTACCAATCGTTTCATTTCTGAGCCTTCCCCCGGCCAAAATCAGCAGCATCCGTGTCCTGACCGGCCTCAATAATGCCCCGGCGAATGGCGCGGGTGCGGGTGAAATAGTCAAACAGGTGATCGCCGTCACCGGTGCGGATGGCACGCTGTAGCGCGAACAGTTCTTCGGTGAACCGTCCCAAAATTTCCAGCGTCGCCTCTTTGTTGTTCAGGAACACATCGCGCCACATGGTTGGATCACTGGCGGCAATCCGGGTGAAATCACGAAACCCGGCGGCTGAATATTTGATAACTTCGCTGTCGGTCACCCGGCGCAGATCGTCGGCGACGCCCACCATCGTATAGGCAATCAGGTGCGGTGCATGGCTGGTCACCGCCAACACCAGATCATGGTGATCGGCGTCCATAATTTCAACATTGGCACCGATGGCGACCCACAGAGCCCGCAATTGTTCCACAGCCGCCGGATCGGTGCCTTCGACGGGCACCAGCAGGCACCAGCGATTGTCAAACAGCTCGGCAAAGCCGCTCTCGGGTCCGGAATGTTCGGTGCCTGCCAACGGATGACCCGGGACAAAATGCACGCCTTTGGGCAAATGCGGACCAACAGCGTCGATAACTGCCTGTTTGACCGACCCCACATCGGTCACCGTCGCGCCGGGCTTTAGCATCGGCGCAATGTCCTGCGCCACCTGCTCCATCGCGCCAACCGGCACACATAAAACGATTAGATCGGCATCTTTGACGGCCTCGGCGGCACTGTTGTAAACGTGGTCACACAGACCAATACGGCGCGCCGTATCACGGGTGGCCTCTGAGCGGGCATAGCCGGTGATTTCCCCGGCCAAACCGGCACGTTTCATCGCCCAGAACATCGATGAGGCGATTAGGCCCAACCCAATCAGCGCGACGCGATTGTAAAGAACACCGCTCATGTCGAAAGACCTTTGAATTCAGCCACAGCGGCGACAACCCGACGACAGGCGGCTTCGTCGCCGACAGTTATGCGCAGAGCATTGGGCAAGTTGTAGCCAGCCACTTTGCGCACAATCACCCCCTGCGATTGCAGATAGGTATCGCAGGCCTCGGCCTCGGCCTGATCTGCGAGCCGGGCAAGGACAAAGTTTGTGCAGGAGGTATCAGACGGCACCCCCAGTTCGGCCAGCGCGCTTGATAACCAACTGCGCCATTTGGCGTTCTGGGTCCGGCAATTGGCGGCATATTCGGTATCGCGGATGGACACCTCGGCGGCGGCAAGGCCTGCGGTGGACACATTAAACGGCCCCCGCACCCGATTCAGCACATCAATGACATGGGCCGGGCCATAGCCCCAACCAACGCGCAGACCGCCCAGACCATAAAGCTTGGAAAACGTCCGGGTCATCACAACATTGTCGCGCGCATTGATGATCGCCGCGCCACCATCAAAGCCGTCAACAAATTCGGCATAAGCGCCGTCCAACACCAGCAACGCCTGTGGCGGCATTCCAGCCGCCAAACGGGCCACATCTGCCTCAGCTATCATGGTGCCGGTGGGATTGTTGGGATTGGCGATGAACACCAGTTTGGTGCGATCTGTGCAACCCGCCAGAATGGCATCGACATCGGTGACCCGGTCCCGTTCAGCCACTTCAATTGGCGTGGCACCTGCGGCCAGCGCACTGATCCGGTACATGGCAAATCCGTGTTCGGTGTGCACAATTTCGTCCCCTGCCCCGGCATAGGCCTGACACAGAAAGGCGATGATCTCATCACTTCCCGCGCCGCAAATGATGCGATCCGGGTCAAGTCCGGTGACCTCGCCAATGGCGCGGCGCAAGGACGCGTGATCGCTTGACGGGTAACGGTGCGACTGCGCGGCGCTGGCTTTGATCGCCTCGATGGCCGCATCACTTGGCCCAAGCGGGTTTTCGTTTGAGGACAATTTCAGAACGTTGGACACCCCAGCCAGATGCGCCGCGCCGCCCTGATACAGGTCAATATCCAGAATTCCGGGGCGCGGGGCTATTTGGGTCATAAGGGCCGTCCTATTTGGTCTTTGCAATGTGTAACGGCGGATTGGGGCCAAGGCCAGATCGAAAGGCAAAGGCATGCGAAAATCGGCCTTCGCAGGCCGGTTTTCATTTGTCAGATCGTTTATCGCAGGGTTACATGGGCGGGCCTTATGGCCAAAAAAAGGACCGCTGAATTGATCAAGAACTTAACCGCAAGACTGGGCGCGCCGGTATGAGCACCTATCCCGTACGCGGCTTTCAAACGGCTGAGTTTCAGGACCGGCTTAAGCTCGCGCAAAAGATGATGTTGAACGCCAACCTTAGTGCGCTATTACTAACCACCGAGGCAGAAATCCGTTATTTCACCGGCTTTTTGACGCGATTTTGGGAAAGCCCGACGCGGCCCTGGTTTTTGATCGTTCCGCAAAATGGCGACCCAATTGCGGTGATCCCTGCCATCGGCGCACATCTGATGCGCCAAACCTGGATCAGCGATATCCGCACCTGGCGCGCGCCGGATTATAGTTATGACGGGATTGGTTTGCTATCTGCGGCGCTGGTCGAGACCTGTGCGCAGGATGGCACGATCGGCGTACCTGACCTGATGGAGAGCCATGTCAGGATACCCCTGTCAGCGCTGCGCCAGCTAGAAGATCAGCTAAAGCCGCGCAAGATAGTCGGCGACGCGGGGATTGTCCGGCGCTTGCGGATGATCAAATCCGAAGCCGAAATCAGCAAGATCGCGGCCGCCTGTGCGATCGCCGAACGGGGTTTTGCCCGTGTTAACGAAATCGCAGCGGTTGGCGTGCCACTGTCACAGGTGTTTCGCCGGTTTCAGGCCTTGTGCCTTGAGGAAGGCGCCGATTGGGTGCCCTATCTGGCCGGCGCTGCCGGGCAAGGCGGCTATGGCGATGTGATTTCACCGGCGGTGGATACGCCGCTTTGCGCCGGTGATGTTCTGATGCTGGACACCGGGTTGGTCTGGGACGGGTATTTCTGTGACTTTGACAGAAACTTTATTCTGGGCGAGCCGACGAGCAGCTATCAGACGGCCCACAACTGCGTGATGCAGGCAATCAACGCCGGATTTGCCGTTGCAAAACCCGGAGCGGTGATTTCCGATCTGTTTCACGCGATGAATAACGTGGTGAATGCCGATCAGGACGGGTCAGATGCCGGGCGTTTGGGGCATGGGGTTGGTATGCAGTTGACCGAATGGCCCTCGATCATCAAAAATGACCACACGCCGCTGGAACCGGGCATGGTTCTGGCGCTTGAACCTGGGGTCGCGACCGGGGATGGCACATTGATGGTGCACGAAGAAAACATCGTTATCACCGAAACCGGGGCGCGGTTCCTGTCTGATTTCCAACCCAACCCACGGCGAGAATTGTGATGGCGCTGCCCTATACGCTTATATCCGATGACCGGTCGCTGATCGGGCTGGTGGTTCTGCAATCGGACGAAAGCATCGAGGCCGATATGCGCCGGATACTGCCGCCAAGTGTTGAGCTTTTTGTCAGCCGCGTGCCGTCCGGAATGGCCGTTAGCCTCCAAAGCCTCGGCACTATGGAAACGGTGCTCACACAGGCCGCCAGCCTGTTTCCCCTGGACGCCCGTTTCCGGGTTGTCGGCTATGGCTGCACCTCGGGAACAGCGCATATTGGGGTCGCCCGGATATCCGACCTTATTCGTGCCGGAACGCAAACTGATGTGGTAACAGAACCGGTTTCGGCGTTGGTGGCCGCCTGCAAAGCGTTAGAAATCAAACGCCTTGGATTGATCAGCCCCTACGTCGCCGCGGTCTCGGATCAACTGCGGGCTGTGCTGGCCGAACACGGCATCATCGTGACCGCCTTTGAGAGTTTTGATGAGGCCGAAGAATGCAAAGTGGTGCGCATTTCACCCGACTCGATTGCACGTGCGGCTGTTGATTTGGCGCGATCAGGCGATTGCGACGCGGTGTTTTTATCCTGCACCAACCTGCGCACGCTCGACATCATTGAGGATGTGGAACAGGCAACCGGCCTGCCGGTCTTGTCCAGTAACCAAGTGCTGGCCTGGCATCTGCTTGGCCTTTCAGGGTGCAAAACCCCGCTTTTTGCCCCCGGTCGATTGTGGAAAGCCGCGACCTGACAACAGGGGGGCAAACCCTCATCCTGGCCAAATTACGAGCGACATGAAAAAAGCCGCCCCAACAGGAGCGGCTTTCTTTAGTTTTTGAAACCTCCGGGAAAATCCCGGTTGGCCAATTAGTTCTTGGCGTAGAATTCCACCACCAGGTTCGGCTCCATCACCACCGGATAAGGCACATCGCCCAATGTCGGTGTGCGCACGAATGTGGCGGTTAGCTTGGAATTATCGACGTCCATATAGTCAGGCACATCACGCTCAGCTAATTGTGTTGCCTCAAGAATGGCGGCCATCTGCTTGGATTTATCACGCACTTCGATCACGTCGCCTTCTTTAACGCGGTACGATGGGATGTTGACCTTTTGGCCGTTCACCTTGACGTGGCCGTGGTTGACGAACTGACGCGCGGCAAAAACGGTTGCTACGAATTTGGCACGGTACACAACCGCGTCCAGACGCCGTTCCAGCAAACCAATCAGGTTTTCACCGGTATCGCCTTTGACCCGCTCGGCCTCGGCGTAGATGCGACGGAATTGTTTCTCGGTCAGATCGCCATAATAGCCTTTAAGCTTTTGCTTGGCGCGCAGCTGAATACCGAAATCAGACAATTTGCCCTTGCGGCGCTGGCCGTGCTGGCCGGGGCCATAATCGCGACGGTTGACTGGCGACTTTGAACGGCCCCAGATGTTTTCGCCCATGCGACGATCAAGTTTGTATTTGGCAGACGTACGTTTAGTCACGACTGATCTCCTTCTGCTTTTATGCTTCCCCGTCTGGTCCGAAAACCGGTTCCCGCTTTTTGGGACGTGGATAGCGTGAAGGGCGTTGTCCTTTGGCCGAGGCCTGACAGGCATCCCCTTACAGGGGCCACCAACACCAATGAAGCCGCGCTTATAGCTGTCGCGCCGCCCGTGTCAACACCCCGTGTCAACACATAGTGCGATGCGGGGGCGCATTGCATTCATGTGGCGGGCCAGATCAGGCCACCTCGTGGCGCAGGATGGCGGATTCTGACACTGACAGGTTGCGCCGGGCGTATTCGCCATAATGCAACGGGTCCTTTGCCAAGTCAGGGAATTGTGCCAAAAGACGGGATTTATCCGTGCTGTCCAGCGAAGAAAATGCGGTATTGGCGGGATGAAAGCTCTCGGTTTCGACGCCGTTGGCCCATACGATATGATGTTGGGGCAATAGCAGGTGAATATAACGCACCTCGCGGGCATTCAGGTCAACCGTGATGCTTGTACCGTTGACCAGATCACTGGCGGCGACCAGAACTTCGGAGGTGTTGAACAAGGCGCAGGCGGCAGGCCCACGGATCAGCATCCGATGTTGCGGTGAGACCAGCAATTCCTGATCCGGGCGTTCGATGCCCAAGGCGCCGGTGTGAAACCGGATCGGCCGCAGGCGTGGCATGACGTACAACCGTGCGCCGGTTATTTGACGCGAGCCGATCCACAGAATATCCTGAGCACCGCTGTCGCGGGTCTGCACCTGATCGCCTTCGCGCAGGTCTTCGACCAACACCGCACCATCTGGTGTCGCGATGTGGGTTCCTGGTGTGAAACAGATGATGCCGCCGCCGCTTTCGGGGTCTTGCGCGTGCCGGAACCGACTGCCCAACGTTTCATGGACAACCCATAGCCCAACATTGCGCGGCGGCATTTCATTCAAAAACATCAGTAAAGGGGACGCTGAGGGTCCGACCTCAATCAGCGTCACTGTGTAGATTTGCACCCCGTCGGTTACGACAAAGTTGCTGTCCATTATAGGATCACTGATATCGACCGGCTTAATATCCGTCTTATTTTGTATCACTGCCCCAATAAGTCTACGAACGGATCGTGCTGCCCGTTTGCGTAAATTTGCCTCTCCGTCTGCCTGATCCAGCCACAATATTTCGCTTGGTCCATCCACTTGAACAACTTCGCCATTCCAGGACCATGCTGCCCCTACGGTGAGGGAATCTATAGGCGCGGTCTTTTGACCGTCTACCTTTGTTTGCGACCAGGAAATGACAAACGTGCCTCGAAAGCCCGTTTTCATATACCTGCCTATCTGCCTCGTTCACTTTTTATTTTATACGCTAACAGAGGTGATTTTCAAAAGGAAGCTCTTTGTTATCTGTCAGTTACAGCGTGTTCTTAAAACCTCAGATCAACCCCAATTGAGCCAACAACCTGGCCCTCGAGCTGCGCATCAAACTTTTTTCCCAGATACGTCAGGCCATAAAACGCCGAAGCGTTTTCGCCTTGCCAGCTGATCCCAACCCGCACCCGGTCACGATGAGACGTCGGGGAATATCCGCAATCTTTAGGGAGATAGACGCTGCTGGCGACTTAGGCGATGTCCGCGCCAATTGTCACGCTAGCTGCCCAGACTAAGGCGAGATTGTTCTTTGATGTGCGCCAGCGTGGCCAGATCCGACCGCTGCCTACGGCTGGCAGCACGGCTTCGGAATGCCCGCAAACCACGCGGACTGTCATCCATGACATGGCACATACGGCCAGTGAAAATACAGATAGGTGTTCTTCCACTCTCATGCATTTTCAATGCACTGCTGGGCAGTGAATGAACCTAAACCTCACGGTTTTTGGTTCGCGAAGATCCCTCTCGGTGAATGTCCCATCGACCTGCCGGTCGACGCACCGTGGTTTTTTAAAGGTTTCCTTTTCCTCCATCAGGATACCGTTCTCACGCCGAAGCCGATCATTCTCTTAAGCGAGGCCTAAACGCTCTTCCGACACCACGTCAATATCTCGGTGCGCAGTGATCCATTTGTTCAGCGTCGATCCCGACACCCAGATCATCAGCGATCTGCTTACGCGTTAGACCACAGGTCAGTGCAATACCCACCGCGTCTTTGCCGAATTCATCCCTCCGTGTTCGCCCCATAGTTCATCTCCTTTGTTGCATAATATGCTATCAAAGGTGCGGCACCAAACCGCGACAGGTCCACAGGGCTTATCAATCTTGGAGATGGGCGAGGACTCCGTTCGAAAAATGAGCTTTGCGTTTGATCAAATGATTAGGGATGCGGGACGAACTGGACAGCATCATGACTTGGCTATTCCACTTGAGCACAGGGATTCTAGGCTGACCATACACATTAATGACAACGCTAGTCAGCAAGCCTCTGACAAACTGCGGTCCCACATGTTGTACCGCAAGTATGCTCAGCGGGCGGGTAAGTGGTTTGGGTTGTTGCTTGAACCGACAACCGGAAAACTGCGCCTTGGATTCAAGGTCCGCGCACCATATGCATTTGATTTCGAACTCGAAGCAAGTACGGCGAACGCGGCACCACTCCAGAAGATTGACAACTTGAGACATGCTCAGCGCAAGAGGCGGAGGGTCGGGCGTAACGAGCCGTGCACATGCGGGAGCGGAAAGAAATTCAAACGCTGTAGCCTAAATTAGGTTCAACCTGCACTCCGGGCGCTTTCGAAATTGGTGCCGCAACGCAGCAACCAGCCGTAGAACTAACTTCCGCCTCAGGCCCTTCGCCAAACTTTGCAAAGTACACTATCTGCGCATAGCCAGCGTCCATGCAAATCGCAGCGAAGGTCTTGTGTGGATGGCTCCTGCATAGCAAGATATTTTTGATCCGATTTGTGCATTAGTCAGAAGCAGTCATGTGTCCCGCTGCCGGCAGTGCATGCATGAAAGGGGTCTGTTTGCGCGGTTTTCACCGCTGGCCCTCCCTCTCGGGACATTGCTTCGCAAAGAGGTGGTCCCAGTAATTCGACCAATTTGCAGCCAACTTAAGGTGGATCATGGTTTCATTTAGGCTGCTGATCTCATTGGTTCCGTTTTTCTTTCATAGGCTTCATCTGGGGTCAAGATTCCGTG
>JBLHMP010000010.1:0-63490 GCA_047623555.1 Granulosicoccus sp. | reverse complement strand
CATCGATGGCGTCAGACTTTCCGCGTTTGACATATGGTTTGACATAAATCGGTGGGATCAGCCGGACATCATGGCCCAACGCTGTTAGCTCGCGCCCCCAATGATGCGCACTGCTGCAAGCCTCCATGCCAATCAGGCAGGGTTCAAGCTTGGAGAAAAACGGTAACAACTGTGCCCGTCTCAAAGGCCGGTTAAATGCGACCTCTTCGTCTTCTGTAATTCCGTGAACCTGAAAAATGTTCTTGGCCATCCCTCTCGGGACATTGCTGCGCAATACCCTGCCGGTCAATGATCTAGGCCGATTGTGGTAACTTCCATGGGGTGGCTCCTCTCTAAGCAGATATCGACACCTGCAGTATAGCGCATCGCGACGCTGGTTGGAGCAGGAGCCATCCACCCCATCAGGTATCCGTCCCTTTTTGTGTCTGTCGTCCTGGGGTTCTTGAAATCAAATTGTTGGGCAGATCGCTGATTGTTGGCGAGCTTCGATCTATTTTTGAGGAGCTTTACGAGTGGATTGGAATGCCCGAAGGCTTGGGTTGAGATGTCTTTCCCAACGCTCCAGTTCGTTGAAAAGGGAGTTCGAAGTTTCTCCCTTTAGGTGCACCATTTCCCTACATTTGTTTATAGTTTCCGGTTGCAGAGCGACCCACAAAACAAAAAAACCCCGCAAAGCAGGGGCCCTAAACAGTCACATACAGTTGGATTCGGGCTTAACCGCCCCAGGTGCGGACCACGCCACAATCCATGTGGACAAAGTTCGATCCTGAATACCGTCCAACACCGCCCGCATGGCAGGACGCCGCAGCACGGGCCATTTGGCTGACCGAGCGAGAGGCAAGGCGCAGGTCGGCCGCCTGACCTTTCAAATGCAGCGAATTTTTCGCCACTCCGCGTGAACGGCGGCGCAACATGGCGTTGGTTTGTGGGCTGCGATAGCCTGACAACATCATATAGGGTTCGCTGACATCCAAGAGGTTGTGCGACGCGGCCATGATGTCGATTGTACGCAGATCAATCTTTTTGACGCCGTCCGTGCGCCAATCCCGCATAAAGTGATTGATTTCGTTAACCGAATCTTTGAGGTATTTCCCGTCGATCCAATAAATCATATCAAGATGTTCACCGGTGCGGCCGGAATACATACGGATACGGCGAATGTCGCCGCCGCCCCGCAGAAAACCCGCTGCCTTGGTAAAGGTTGGTGCCGCGGCGACTGCCGTAGCTGCAAATGCGCCTAACAGGGCACGGCGGGTCAATCCCGCAGAATTCGTGAGTGTCATTATTATGTCGTCCTGTCCGTTTTTTCCTGCCTCGCATGCGACGTTGCACATACTATCGTTGTATCCATCCCAGATGGTTAATGTATTGCATAACTTGATTCGTCAGCCAAGCAACGTTTTTTTCAAGTTGTATCTAACTCGCATTTTCGGCGATTTTTTGCGCAAATCGTAAATAGAACGTAAAAACTCGCCTGTATCCCTCGTGGGAAGCGCCCTTAGCAGGTGCTTTGCGGCATCATTGTGCAACGGGTTCGCGATCTCCCTGAAATGTGAATGGACTTAGGGGGCAGGCTTTGCACTAGTGTTACAGCGCAAGTGAGCTGTTTCTAAGGATATTGTTAATTATGTCAGTACTGCCCCGATTCATTGCCATGCGAACTTTGCCAGTATTCTTAGCCGGTTTTGTGTTGCTCTCGTCCGTCCTGAGCCAGCCGGCAACAGCACAGATCACCGCCTTTAAGCAGGCCGTGGCCGAGGCCGCATCGACAGATGATGAGGTGGCAGCGTTTTACCGCACAAACCATTATACTCCGATCTGGACCGGAACAGGCGCCGCCGATCTGGCGCGCCGTGCCGCGCTGATGCGGGCGCTGGCCGCAGCTGAAACACATGGTTTGCCGGCCCATCGCTATGACGCCGCCGGATTGATGCAACAGATGCGCGACGTTCGCACAACCCGCGATCTGGGCATGGTCGAAGTGGCGCTAAGCCAGGCATTGGTGACCTATGCGCGCGACATTCAAAGCGGTATTTTGGTGCCCTCAAAAATCGACGACGGTTTGGTGCGCAAGGTCAATTACACCGACCGCGCCGAATATCTTGTTGGTATTTCGCAGGAAAATCCCAACATTTTCATGAACGGGCTGGCGCCGCAGAATCGCGAATATACCGGGCTGATGAAGGAAAAACTGCGCCTTGAGCTGCTGGTGGCAAAGGGTGGCTGGGGCACCAAGGTTCCGTCGGGCAAATTCAAACCCGGCCAGACCGGAACTTCGGTGGTGAAGCTACGCAACCGGTTGATATCCATGGGCTATATGACCAACAGCGCCACCCAAACCTATGATTCAGTGATCCAAAAAGCGGTGCAGAAATTCCAGCTGGAACATGGGCTTGAGGCCGATGGCGTCGCGGGTGAAATCACCGTTGACGAAATTAATGTTTCGGCCCAGGCGCGGCTCAAATCGGTCATTGTGGCGATGGAGCGGGAACGCTGGCTGGTCCGCGACCGTGGCACGCGCCATGTTCTGGTCAACCAAACCGATTTTTCCGCCGCCATCATTGATGATGACAAGGTGACGTTTCGCACGCGCTCGGTCATTGGCAAAAACGTCAGCGACCGTCGCAGCCCGGAATTTTCTGACACAATGGAGCATATGGTCATCAATCCGAGCTGGTATGTACCGCGCTCAATCGCCACCAAAGAATATCTGCCAAAACTGCGCCGCAATCCCAATGCTGTCCAGCACCTGATAATTACCGATGGCGCTGGTCGCCAGGTCAACCGGGCCAACATCGACTTTACCCAATACTCTGCGCGCAACTTTCCGTTTGATATGCGGCAACCGCCCAGCACGCGAAACGCGCTGGGTCTGGTAAAGTTCATCTTTCCGAACAAATACAACATCTACCTGCATGACACGCCGCAAAAGAGCCTGTTTGCCCGCGAATCCCGCGCGTTCTCGCATGGCTGCATCCGCTTGGCGCAACCGTTTGAGTTTGCCTATGCATTGCTGGCGGTACAGACCGACAACCCCAAGGCGTATTTTCAGAAGGTCCTGAAAAGCGGCAATGAAACCAAAGTGAAACTGGATCAGCCGATCCCGGTTCATCTGATTTACCGCACTGCAATCACCATGCCACGTGGCGGCACCGAATACCGTCGCGACGTTTATGGCCGGGATGCCAAGATCTGGCGGGCGCTGGCCGCACAAGGGGTGGTCCTGAGCGACGTTCAGGGGTAATCCCTTTCCCAAGCGATATAGGGGCTTGGGGCATGATCTATACAATTGCTGAAATTGCTGAGGCTGTTGGGGCAACCGCAGTGGGGGATGTGTCGTTGACCATTTCGCGCGCGGCGGAACCTGCGGATGCCGGTCCGGATGATCTGGCGCTGGCGATGTCGCCGAAATATGGCGAAGCATTGGCCGATGGACAGGCCCGCGCGGCGATGCTTTGGCAGGGGGCTGACTGGCATTCATTTGGTTTAAAGGCGGCTATTCTGGTGGGACGCCCGCGCATGGCGATGGCCGGGCTGACCCAGATGCTGGACCACGGGCAGGGGTTTGCGACCGGCATTCACCCCTCGGCGGTGATTGATCCGTCTGCGGTTCTTGGCGATGATGTCTCCATTGGTCCGCTTTGCGTGATCATGGCCGGGGCATGCATCGGGTCAGGTTCTGTCATTGGACCACATTGTATGATCGGTGCCGATGCGGTGATTGGTGAGCGGGCGTTTCTGCGCGAAATGGTCAGCATTGGCGCGCGTGTCACCATTGGTGATCGGTTCATCTGCCAACCGGGTGCGCGGATCGGTGCCGATGGGTTTTCCTTTGTAACGCCCGAGGTGTCCGGCGCCGAAAACGTCCGCAAGACCCTTGGCGATCAGGACGGTGCCGAGGCGCAAAGCTATGTGCGTATTCATTCGCTTGGGTCGGTGGAAATCGGCGATGATGTTGAAATTGGTGCCAATTGCACCATCGACAATGGCACCATCCGCAACACCACAATCGGGCATGGCACCAAATTGGATAACCAGGTGCATCTGGGCCATAACGTCCGCGTTGGCCATGATACCCTGCTTTGTGGGCAGACCGGCGTGTCCGGGTCGGTTGATATTGGCAATAACGTGGTGCTGGCCGGTCAGTGCGGCGTCGCGGATAACGTGTTTATCGGCGATGGTGTGATTGCCGGTGGCGCGACCAAAATCGTCTCAAACGTGCCTGCCGGGCGGGTGATTATGGGCTATCCTGCGGTCAAGATGGACACCCATACCGACATCTACAAAGCGCAACGCAGGTTGCCGCGATTGATGCGTGAATTTTCTGCGCTGAAAATGACGGTTTCCAAATTGGATACAAGTGAATAAGCCTTCGTATATACATCCACCTCAGGGGATTGTGATGACTATTCAGGACAAAGTAATCGCCATTATCGCCGAACAGGCGGTGCTCGAACCATCCGATGTAACACTGGACAGCACCTTGGCCGATCTTGGCATCGACAGCCTTGGACTGGTCGAAAGCATTTTTTCGATCGAGGAAGAATTCGACATTACCATTCCGTTCAACGCCAATGATCCCAGCGCCAGTACCTCGGGTAACAATAACTCCGAAGACGGTGGTTTTGATATTTCCAATGTCGCCAGCATCATCGCGGGCATTCAAAAGCTGCTGGCCGACAAGACATGAAACGCGTCGTCATCACCGGGGCGGGCACCATCAACGCCCTTGGTCACACCGTGCCCGCGACGCTTGAGGCGATGCGCGAAGGCCGTTGTGGCATTGGCCCGCTAGAGTTTCGCGATGTCGAACGGCTGACAATCCGCATTGGTGGGCAGGTGCACGGGTTTGAGGCCGAGGGCCGCTTTAACCGTCAGCAAATTTCGCTGTATGACCGGTTTACCCAGTTCACCCTTACGGCGGCAAAAGAGGCGATAACCCAATCCGGCCTGGTCTTTAGCGGAGAGCTTTCAGTCCGCTCCGGCGTGGTTCTCGGCACCGCCGGGGGCGGGGTCAGCACCTGGGACGATAATTACCGATCTGTCTATGAAGATGGCAAAAACCGGGTGCACCCGTTTGTGGTGCCCAAGTTGATGAACAACGCCGCCGCCTCGCATGTGTCGATGGAACATAACCTGAAGGGCCCAACATTCACCGTCTCCACCGCCTGTGCCTCGTCCAACCACGCCATGGCGCAGGCTTTTGCCATGGTGCGCAGTGGCATGGCGCCAGTGATGATCACCGGTGGGTCGGAATCGATGTTGTGTTTTGGCGGCGTCAAAGCCTGGGAAGGGTTGCGGGTGATGTCCAAAGACGCCTGCCGCCCGTTTAGCGCCAACCGCAACGGCATGGTGCAGGGCGAAGGCGCCGGGGTGTTTGTGTTTGAAGACTACGACCATGCGCGGGCCCGCGGCGCCGATATCCTGTGCGAAGTCATCGGCTTTGCCATGTCCTCAGATGCATCAGACATTGTCATGCCGTCCAAACAGGGGGCCGCGCGGGCCATGGCCGGTGCAATGACCGACGCGCGGATCAATCCCGAAGATGTCGGATATATCAACGCCCATGGCACCGGCACCACCGCGAATGACAAAACCGAATGCGCGGCTGTGGCGGATGTGTTTGGGCCACATGCGGATAACCTGATGATCAGTTCAACCAAATCCATGCATGGCCATTTGATCGGCGGCACAGGTGCGGTGGAATTGCTCGCCTGCATCATGGCGCTGCGCGACGGGGTGATTGCGCCAACCATTGGCTATGAAGAACCCGACCCGGAATGCGCCCTGGACGTGGTGCCAAACGAGGCCCGCGATGCCAAGGTCACTGTGGCGCTCTCAAACGCCTTTGCCTTTGGCGGGCTGAATGCGGTCATTGCCCTGCGCAAGATATAACAAAAAACGCCGGACCAAACGGCCCGGCATTTTCAAATTCAACGTTTGTGGTCGACCTTAGTTTTGGACGATATCAACCGTATTATACCCAGCTGTGAAGCCATCAAGCGGCATATTAAGCGAGATCACCTGATCCGGTGCCTGCGCCGGAACCAGCGATACGCTGGCGGTATTGCCTTTCTTAAAGGCATCAACATCTTCTTGGGTCAGGCCAATCTGCGCTATACAGCCGATCTGATTGCAAAATGAATACACATAGCGTTTGCCCTGCTCGCCATCGACCGAGATTGTCAATTGCGCGGGCAACGATGTTTCCAGCGGTACAACCACAGTAATGCCAGCAATTGCCACGCCACCATTGGCGATGCGGAACAACGAAACCTCAGCGGTTGGATTGCCGGTCTCATCGGTCAAAATCTGCACCAACGAGCAGGGGTCATTGCCGTCAGCTGTCCTAAAGCAGGCCAGCTCCCAGCTGCCAAATGTGTTTTTGGCATAGCGCTCGCCGATTTGCGGCCCCTCTGTCACCACTTGCCCCATATCCAATGTCGGCTCAATCACTGTGCTGTCTTTGGATGTGGTTTGGTCTGTTATGGTTTCATCTGGCGTAGTCTCTTGCGCATATCCAAACGATGTCATGGCAACACAAGCGGCGAACGAAAGTACTGTTAATTTGCGAAACATTGAGGCCTCAATTTTACGATTTTACTTTGGCTTGCTGTACCACGGCATCAAACCGGTGTCAGTGGCTTAATGTAGCCATCAGTGGTGATTTACAGCGATGATTAGGATACACAAACATCACGCAAAAAAGAGGATCACCAAAGACCCTCTTTCTCTTGAAAAGTTTTCCCCGTCGGACTGGCCGACTTATTATTAGCGGAAGCGTAGGCAACCCAACAACACCGGTCAATAGCTAATACCAAAGTTTCCATGACTTATTTTCCTGCTACCCCAATTGGCGCTCTGCTGGCGAAACAAGAGCGGCACCAAAAAGGGCCGTGCCCGAAGACACGGCCAGTCTGACAGGGAGGATACCCACACAGCACTAAGAGTGCCAATGCAGGCAAAAAGACTATCGCAGTCAAACATTAACTTTGTATGCTCAGGGCGGTACGAGAATTTAATTTGGGGCTAAGGCTATGGACGGTAAGATATTTATTGGTGGTGGCGGCGATGCCTATGGCGTCAAACAGGGCATGACGCTGAAATATGCCAACCGGCATGGGCTGATCGCCGGTGCCACAGGAACCGGCAAAACTGTGACGCTTCAAATCCTCGCCGAAGGCTTCTCCAATGCTGGCGTGCCGGTGTTCCTGTCTGACGTCAAAGGCGATCTGTCCGGGTTGGCCGCGGCTGGCTCGGCCACCCACAAGCTGCACAAACCGTTCATGGAACGCGCCGCCACCATCGGTTTTGACGATTTCGCCTATGGTGCCAGCCCGGTGACGTTCTGGGACATGTTCGGCGAACAGGGTCATCCGGTCCGCACCACTGTCGCCGAGATGGGGCCTTTGCTGTTGGCGCGCCTGCTGAACCTGACGGATGCGCAAGAGGGTATCCTGAACATCGCCTTTCGCCTCTCTGACGAAGAAGGCCTGCCATTGCTTGACCTTAAGGACCTGCAGGCCTTGCTGGTCTGGGTCGGCGAAAACCGGGCGCAATTGTCGCTGCGCTATGGCAATGTCGCAACCTCCTCAATCGGAGCGATTCAGCGCCGGTTGCTGGTGCTGGAAAATCAGGGCGGCAGCAAACTGTTTGGCGAACCGGCCTTGTCGCTGGATGACATTATGCGCACCGATGCCGATGGCCGCGGCATGATCAACATTCTGGCCTCTGACAAACTGATGTCGTCGCCCGCACTCTATGCCACGTTCCTGCTGTGGCTGCTCAGCGAGTTGTTTGAGGAACTGCCCGAAGTAGGAGACCCCGATAAACCCAAGCTGGTGTTCTTTTTTGACGAGGCCCATCTGCTGTTTGATGATGCCCCAAAGGCGCTGGTGGACAAGGTAGAACAGGTGGCGCGGCTTATTCGTTCCAAAGGTGTCGGCATCTATTTCATCACCCAAAACCCGGCTGATGTGCCCGAAGACATCCTTGGCCAGCTGGGCAACCGTTTTCAACATGCGTTGCGCGCCTTCACTGCGCGGGATCGAAAAAACCTGCGTATGGCGTCGGAAACCTACCGCGAAAACCCGCGCTTTTCCACCGAAGAGGCTATTCGCGAGGTCGGAGTTGGCGAGGCCGTGACCTCAATGCTGATGAAAAAGGGCATTCCGGGCGTGGTGGAGCGCACGCTGATCCGGCCTCCGTCGTCGCAATTGGGGCCAATCACCAAAACAGAACGTCAGGCGATCATGGCGGCCTCGGATATGTCGGGGAAATACGACAAAACCATCGACCGAAAATCCGCCTATGAAATTCTTGCCAAACGGGCGCAAGCCGCCGCACATGACGCCGAAGTCTCAGAGGTCGCCGCCGAAGAACAGCCGACAATGATGCTGCGTGAGTTCAATGCCGCGCGGCGGTATTCTGGCAGTCGGGTGTCGCGGTCAACTTCACGCAGCAGTCGCAAACCTGACACCTACGGATCAGCCATCAGCGAGGCGCTGATCAAAGAGCTGAAAGGCACCACCGGCCGGCGTCTGGTGCGCGGTATTTTGGGCAGCTTCTTTAAGGGGCGGTAGGGCGTAGGGTGGGTGAAAACCCACCCATGCTATCATTTCTCGGGTATCAAACCCCGTGGTGAGAACCTGAGCACCATCAGCAATATAACCCCCATGGTCAGCAGACGCATATGTGCGGCGCTGTTGATCAGGTGCTCTTTCAGGCCACTGTCATCCGCCAAGCCTGAGGTAATCACCTGCATCACGAAAAGCCCCATCGGTTCGACCTGAACCCAGAGGAACCAGATCAGCATACCACCCAGAACCGCGCCGAAATTGTTGCCTGACCCGCCGACAATCACCATCACCCAGATCAGAAAGGTAAACCGCAGCGGCTGATAGGTGCCCGGCGTTAACTGCCCGTCCAGTGTGGTCATCATCGCACCAGCAATGCCACAAACGGCGCTGCCAATAACAAAGACCTGCAAATGACGGCGGGTGACATCTTTGCCCATGGCTTCGGCGGCAACCTCGTTGTCGCGGATCGCCCGCATCATCCGGCCCCAAGGGCTTTTCAGTGCCAGTTGCGATAGCAACAGCACAAACAACAGCACCCCCAGAAACAACATGCCATAGGCGATTTTGACGTAAAGTGTTGACGCCGTTACGGGATCAAGACCAAAGTTTGCGGCGCCCTCAACAAAGCTCGCATCTTGTTGCAGATTAATCTCATAGGGCAGGGGCCGTGGAATGCCGATGACGTTTTTAACGCCGCGCGACAGCCAGTCCTCATTTTTGAGCACGGCAATAATAATTTCGGCAATACCCAATGTTGCAATCGCCAGATAATCCGACCGTAATCCCAAAGCGGTTTTACCGATCAGCCAGGCAACACAGGCTGCCAGCAATCCGCCCACGGGCCACGCCACCAGGATATTCAAACCCGCGCCACCCAGATAACCGGTGACCGCAGGATTAACTTTTTCCACCGCCAAAACCGCCGGATCAAACACGCCGCGAAAGATAAAGAACCCGCCGATCAGCATCGCCAATACCGTGATAACCCGCGTGCGTCCCGGCTGCATCTTTTTCATCACCATGATCGCGGCAACAACAGTCGCAGCCCCCAGCAACAGACCAAGAACCACACCGCCGCCACCAGCGGCCCATGCCTCTTTTGTCGGCGGCATAGACACCAGAACAGCACCCAGCCCACCAAGGGCAACAAAGCCCATGATCCCGACATTGAACAGCCCGGCAAAGCCCCATTGCAGGTTCACCCCAATGGCCATGATCGACGAAATCAGCCCCAGATTGATGATCAACAACGCTGAATTCCAGCTTTGCATAAATCCGGTGATGGCGATCAGCGCAGCAACCACAGCAAACAGGGCAACATTTTTCAGCGTATAGGTCATACTGCTTTCCCCTTGAACAGCCCGGTTGGTTTAAACAGCAACACGATCAGCAAGATCACAAACGACACCGCGAATTTATAGTCGGTACTAAGCAGTTGCACCAAACTATCCGGTTCCCATTGTTCGGGCAGCAAATATCGCGCGACCTTTTTCCAGGCATAGGTGATCGTCACCTCGGAAAAGGCGATGATAAAGCCGCCAGCAATGGCACCGATCGGGCTTCCGAGCCCACCAACAATGGCGCTGGCAAAAATAGGCAACAAAAGCTGGAAATAGGTGAACGGTTTGAATGATTTATCCAAGCCGTACAGCGTGCCGGCAATGGTCGCCAAAGCGGCCACAATCAGCCACGTATACATCACCACCCGTTCCGGGTTGATACCTGACAGCAACGCCAGATCTTCGTTGTCCGAATAGGCGCGCATGGATTTACCAGTGCGGGTGCGGTTGAGGAACCAGAACAGCAAGATCACCACGATAATGGCTGTCACAACGGTTAATCCTTGGGTGGTCTTGATCGCCAGACCTTCCTTTAGGCCGGTCATCGCCTTGAATTCACGCGCCGAAATGATGAACCTCTCGCCATCGAGAAACCGTTGATCGTTTGGCCCAATGACAAAGCGCACCAGTCCGTTCAGGATGAACATGACGCCCATCGACACGATCACCAGAATAACCGGTTTGGCCTTTTGTTCACGGTAAAACCGATAGACCATTCGGTCGGTGACCAACACCAGCACCATGGTTGCCAATATGCCAAAGGGCAGGGCCAGCAACGCCGTGGGCAATGGCCCGAGCGAGATGCCAACCGATTGCATCCACCAGGTTACAAGGATCGTCACCATGGCGCCGAAGGCCATCGTGTCGCCATGGGCAAAGTTGGAAAACCGCAGGATGCCATAGATCAGCGTCACCCCAAGCGCCCCCAGCGCCAGCTGGCTGCCATAGGCGATGCCGGGCACAATGACGTAGTTCGCCAAAGCGACGATTGCGTTTAGAAAATCCATCAGTTGGCCTCGCAGGAAATGCGTGTGGTGCTGGTGTTGGTGGTGTCAAATGTGAATGCCATGCCTCAGCCTCCCAAAAACGATTTGCGGACATCAGGGTCGTTCAGCAGATCCTGCCCGGTGCCGGTAAATGCATTGCGTCCCTGCACCAGGACATATCCTTTATCCGCAATTTCAAGCGCTTGGCGGGCGTTCTGTTCGACCATCAGGATCGGAATGCCACTGCGGGCGACTTCGATGATGCGGTCAAATAATTCGTCCATCACAATCGGGCTAACCCCGGCGGTGGGCTCGTCCAGCATCAGCACTTTGGGCTGGGTCATCAGGGCGCGCCCAAAGGCCACCTGTTGACGCTGACCACCAGACAATTCGCCAGCGGGCTGATTGCGTTTCTTTTTCAGGATCGGAAACAGATCATAGACCTGTGCCATGGTGTCGGAAAAATCATCGCGACGGATAAACGCGCCCATCTCAAGGTTTTCTTCGACCGTCAGCGAGGTGAAAATGTTCTGGGTCTGCGGCACAAACCCCATACCTTTGATCACACGATCCTGTGGCGACAGCGCGCTGATGTCTTCGCCGTCCAGCCTCACCGAGCCGCCGCGCAAACCCAGCATGCCAAACACCGCCTTCATCGCAGTTGATTTGCCAGCGCCGTTTGGCCCGACAATCACCGCGATCTCGCCTTTGTTCACAGCGATGGTGCACTCATGCAAAATGTCCGGCCCCTGGCCATAGCCACCCGTCATCGCATCGCCAATCAGAAACGGTTCGCTCATGTAACCTCTCCAATCTTCTTTTGTTCAATTGGGTTCTGCCCGTTTTGCACTTGAAACGCACCCCCGGAGCGTTTCCCAGACAGTTCGAACTCCCAGCCGGAGGCATCCGAGATTTGCAACCTACTCATGCCTTCACCTTGTGTTTGCTGCCAGTGCCCAGATAGGCCTCGATGACCTGCTCGTTGGCCTTGATCTCGTCCAGCGTGCCTTGGGCCAGCACCTTGCCTTCGGCCATGCAGATCACCGGGTCACACAACCGACCAATGAAATCCATGTCGTGTTCAATGACCACAAAGGTATAGTCGCGTTCTTTGTTCAGCCGCAGAATGGCGTCGCCGATGGTGTTGAGCAGCGTCCGGTTTACCCCGGCGCCAACCTCATCCAGAAACACGATTTTGGCGTCGACCATCATGGTGCGGCCCAACTCAAGCAGCTTTTTCTGCCCGCCGGACAGGTTGCCGGCCTTTTCGTCGCGCAGATGATCAACGGTCAGAAAATCCAGCACCTCATCGGCCTTATCCTGCAAGGCGCGTTCCTCGTCGGCAATGCGGCCGCGTCCGAACCATGTATTCCAAAGCGTTTCTCCGGATTGATTCCCCGGCACCATCATCAGGTTTTCGCGCACCGTCATAGAGGCGAATTCATGGGCAATCTGAAACGTTCGCAGCAACCCTTTGTGAAAAAGCTCATGCGGCGGCAGGCCGGTAATGTCTTCGCCCTGCATGAACACGCGACCGGACGTCGGGGGCAAAACCCCGGCGATCACGTTGAATAATGTGGTTTTTCCCGCACCATTTGGCCCGATCAATCCGGTGATTGACCCTTCGGCAATGGACAGGCTGGCGCCGTCAACAGCGTGAAAACCGCCAAAATGCTTGTGTACGTCTTCAACGACGATCATCGCATCCCCCCTTAGACCACTTTGCGTGGTCGTATTATTATGAAACAGCCCGAACCAATTAAGGTCCGGGCTGTCTGGTATTAGGATAGAAAGGTCTTAACGGAAAGCAACGGTTTTGTTTTTGCCGTCAGTAACTTCGATTTCGCGATAGTTGCCAGCGCTTTCGCCAGCTCCGATCAGCTCAACCGCCGAGGCGCCAACATAGTCGATTTCGCCACCCTTCGCGAGGATTTCCAGGCCTTTGGCAAGCTCACCCGGATAAATCTTTTCGCCGGGCGCATTGGCCACGTCAAAGATTTTACTGGCGTAATCCGCTGGGTTGGTCGAATCTGCTGCCTGCATGGCAAACATAAACAACGCCGCCGCATCATAGGATTCTGGCGCATAAGGCGAGGTGCCGTCAAAGCCGGCCTCTTTGGACAGCATCGCAATCGCGTCCGTGCCTTTGCCGCCAGACCCAGCGATCTGCCCAAACGAACCGTTCAGATCAGGACCGACGTTTGCGGGCAGTGAATCACCAATCATGCCACCGGGCAGACCAAAGGTGTCAAACGCACCGCTGTCCAACGACGCCTGAATGATGCCCAGACCACCCTGGTCAAGATATCCGGCGACAACCAGAATATCGCCACCAGCCGAGGCCAAGGCGCCAACTTCTGCGGAATAGTCGGCTTTGCCATCTTCATGGGCTGTGTTGATGGTCACTTCGCCACCCACGGCCTCAAATGAGGACACAATCGCATCGGCCAGACCTTTGCCATAGTCGTTGTTGGTATAGGTCAGCGCGATCGACTTGATCCCACGATCCATCAGCACGTCGGCCATAACCTGACCTTCACGCGCATCCGATGGGGATGTACGGAAAAACAGGCCGTTGTCTTCCATGGTCGACAGACCGGGCGACGTGGCGGAGGGCGAAATCATCACCATGCCGTTTGGAATGGCAACGTTTTGCAGGATCGCGCCAGTCACACCGGAACAATCGCCACCGATCAGGCCCGCAATGCCATCCGCAATCAGACGTTCGGCGTTGGCCGTGGCCAGACCGTTGTCGATACAGCCGGTATCGGCGCGCACAGGCGTAACCGTTGTGCCGCCCATGAACGCACCACTGGCGGTGACTTCGGCCATAGCGAGCTCGGCTCCGGCGGCCATTGGGCCGGTCAAAGATTCAATTGGACCGGTAAAGCCGATCAGGATGCCAAGTTTGACTTCTTTTGAGTGGCTGCCAGCAAATGCTGTACCCGCCATCAATGCTGCAGCCGCTGTGGCCATAAGCAGTTTTTTCATTTTTTTTCCCCTGTTGGAACACTTTTGTTCGACCTCGACCCTAGCAAGCTGTTTCAAAAAGAAAAGGTTAAACACAGTTTGACTGCCGTAGGATCAACTTTGGCCACTCACAGAGGCGATATTTTGGCTGGAAATGGTACTATTTTGTTATTTTCGACCATTGTCGGCCTGTGCGCCGGTTTTTTTCAAACCCAAACCCGCGCAATCCCCATCCCGAGACGTGGGTGCGCAGGGTAATGTCTGCGTTACGCACATTGATATCGGCGAAATAAATGCGCGCGGCATAAACCGACAGCAAAGCCCCCCAACCTTTCTAGCCCTAACCTTTCTAGATCGACAAACGCGTCGCGTGGCTGCCGCGTTCGCGGTACGGTGTCGTATCATAATGCGCCCGGTAGCATTTTGAGAAATGCGACGGGCTGGCAAATCCACAGGCCAGCGCCACGTTAATCACGCTCATATCGGTTTGCATCAGCAGGTTGCGGGCCTTTTGCAGGCGCAGCTCCATGTAATAACGTTTAGGTGAACGATTCAGATAACGACGGAACAGCCGCTCCAGCTGCCGGGTCGACATACCGACGTCTTTGGCCAGAATCGACGGGCTGATCGGTTCCTCAATATTGGTCTCCATCATCTGGATGACCTGACTCAGTTTGGGATGACGCACACCGATTCGGGTTGGCACCGACAACCGCTGGGTGTCCTGATCGGTACGGATTGAGGAATAAATCAGCTGATCGGCCACCGCATTGGCCAGTTCTTCGCTGTGCTCATCTGCGATCAGTTTCAGCATCAGATCTATCGACGAGGTGCCCCCGGCGGTGGTCATTTTATTGCCATCCACCACAAACACCGATTTGGTCAGCTCAACATCTTCGAACTCTTCGGCAAAGCTATCTTGGTTTTCCCAGTGAATGGTGGCCTTTTTACCGTCCATCAACCCAGCTTTGGCCATGCAATAGGCAGCTGTACACAGCCCAGCAAGCGCCAGACCTTTGCGCGTTTCGCGCCGAATCCAACCCAACAACCGTTTTGTTGTGGCCTGCTGTATCTCAATTCCACCACACAACATGACGACATCGTCGCGGGCCAGATCAACCAGATCATCGTCGAGCTTAAACGTCGTTCCGGCCGAGCACGACACCAGTGCGCCACCTTCGCCAACGGTGTGCCATGAGTAAATCTGTTTGCCAGACATCCGGTTTGCGATGCGCAGACATTCAATAGCTGAGGCAAAAGACAGCATTGAGAAATTGTTCAACAGAACAAATACGAAGCGTTTCGGTTTGCCGGCTGTGGTGTCCACTTTGACAACTTGGCGTTGCTCTTGCATGGCGCATTCGTCCTTAATTCAGTGACGCCAGCCAGAAGTTTTCAGGTGACGTATTATGACAGTGCTCAGACCTTTTTTACCCCGTCAAGAGACTTCATTTGGATATGGCCACTTGGTCGATGTTTTTGTATAGAGGCCTACGGTGGAGCGATGACGTTCCATAAACGGAGAGAAAGACAATGACCAACTGGAAAAAATCGAACTGGCGCGCAAAACCTCGGGTTCAAATGCCCGAGTATATCAACACCGCTGCATTGAATGCGGCCGAGGCCCAGTTGTCGAATTATCCACCGTTGGTTTTTGCGGGCGAGGCGCGTCGACTTAAGGATCATCTGGCAGCTGCATCACGTGGTGACGCGTTTTTGCTGCAGGGTGGCGATTGCGCCGAGAGTTTTGAACAGTTTAGCGCCGATGGCATCCGCGACACGTTCAAAGTGATGCTGCAAATGGCAATGGTGTTGACCTATGGTGCCAAGGTGCCGGTGATCAAAGTTGGTCGCATGGCCGGGCAATTCGCCAAACCACGTAGCGCCCCAACCGAAGTGATTGATGGCGTGGAACTGCCAAGCTATCGCGGCGATATCATCAACGAGCTGGAGTTCACCGAAAAGGGCCGCATCCCGGACCCGGCCAAGATGTTGCAGGCCTATACACAATCGGCCGCCACGCTGAACCTGCTGCGCGCCTTTTCCACTGGCGGTTATGCCGATGTACATCAGGTGCACAGCTGGACGCTTGGATTCACCCAGAGCGAACGGGCAGCAGAATACCGCGAGCTGGCCAACCGGATGACCGACGCACTCGACTTTATGACCGCGGCAGGCGTCAATCGCGACACGGCCCATACGCTGCAAACGGTTGATTTCTATACCAGCCACGAAGCGCTGCTGTTGGAGTACGAAGAGGCGCTGACCCGTCTTGATTCCACATCGGGCAACTGGCTGGCCGGATCTGGCCACCTGATCTGGATCGGCGACCGCACCCGTCAGCCTGACGGCGCGCATGTGGAATACTGTAGTGGCGTGCTCAACCCGATTGGTCTGAAATGTGGTCCGACGACGACCGCCGAGGACCTCAAGGTACTGATGGCGAAACTGAACCCGCAAAACGAGGCCGGGCGTCTGACCCTGATCGCGCGCTTTGGTGCCGGTAAAGTTGGCGACCACCTGCCGCGTTTAATCCAGGCGGTCAAGGAAGAGGGAGCAAACGTGCTTTGGACCTGTGACGCGATGCATGGCAACACGATCAAATCATCGACCGGTTATAAAACCCGACCATTTGAGAGCGTGCTGCGCGAAGTGCGTGAATTCTTTGGCATCCACAAGGCCGAGGGCACCATCCCTGGCGGTGTGCATTTCGAGATGACCGGGCAAGACGTAACCGAATGCACCGGAGGCGTGAGGGCCGTCAGCGAAGAAGACCTGTCAGATCGCTATCACACCGCCTGTGACCCACGCCTGAACGCCAGCCAATCGCTGGAATTGGCGTTCCTGGTGGCCGAAGAATTGTCAGCCATGCGTCTGGCCCGCGAAACCCGCGCGGCGGGTTAAACGCAACAGACCCAATAAAGTGACAAAGACCCCGAAGCGTTTTCGGGGTCCTTTTTATTGCGGTCTAACTTTTCTACCCAGGAAACTTAGCCAATTTGCATCGACACCCGGATCAGACCAGTCGCAAATGCGTTGCTGGTCCAGGTGCGGGGCCAGTCATTGGATCAGCATCCGGAACATTCAGTGGTTCCTGGGCTTCGGCAAAGCCTGCCATAGGTTTTGGCGTCTCGGCGTGATAAAATCCTGACACCGGGCGCAACACCGTATCAACCACCGACAGGTGCAATCCGGAATGTGCCTTGATGTCATTGGCCACCAGAACCCCCAAAGCGCGGGTGATATTTCCGGCCTCATCCCGCATTGGCAACAGGATCATACGGACCTCGGGCTTTGCACGTCCAAACCGCGATTTACCCTGTAAGACCAGCTCGGCCACGGCAGGGGTCTCAAACACATGCTCAAGCACGGCACTGAGCTGGGTACGCCCCGAAGGCGTGAAAAATGCCGACAACGGCATGCCGCGAACCTCCATCCCGGCAAGCTCGTTCAGGTGCAGACCAGCCAGACGAATGCGGGCAATGCCGGGGGCAATGCGTTCCAGAATAAAGGCGTATTCCAGCACGTTTTCCATTCCACGCGGGTCGATCTGCGCGCGTTTGGGCACGTCGGCCCCGGGGCGCAATGCGGACCAATAGGCCTCGACCTGACGCAGAGGTGTCAGACCCCGGCCATCGCTGAACCGATGTAGGAAAACAACATTACCATCGTTCCTGTTGCTGTCGTGTGTGATTTGATCGCTATTCATTTTGAACCCATCCTTATGCCGCGCCCCTCGCAACACTATACTGACACATGTTGGTTCAATTCCGCAGCATTTCCTTAACGATTGGTTAATCATACGTCCCGGGGATCGGTTTGCAGGCACTTGCCCTAAGCCGCGCAATACCATTAAAGCGGTTCGAGTTTAGGTTGCGAGGTGACTTAAATTACCAACGCGCGAAACATTGAAGCACCGCGAGCGTTTTGACATAGTGTTGCAGGTCGACCCTAAATCAAAACGCTTTAGGTGCGCCGAAACGGAGATCAATACGCATGATACGATCAATGACAGGTTTTGCATCCGCCAAGGGCGAGCTTGCCCCTTATAACTGGGGATGGGAGCTGCGCAGCGTCAACGGCAAAGGGCTGGATATCCGCCTGCGGGTGCCGGACTGGCTTGACGGATTAGAAACCGATCTGCGGGCGCAGCTGGCGAAATCGGTCAGCCGGGGCAATGTATCACTGTCCTTGCGCCTGATCCGTGGCGAAGAGGCCGCGGGCCTGTCGCTCAACGTCGGCACGTTGAACACGGTGCTGACTGCATTGGCTGGCATCGAAGCCGAGGCGATGGAGCGTGGCGTGTCCCTGGCACCATCCAAAGCCAGCGATCTGTTGTCGATACGCGGCATGTTGGAAACCAGCTTTTCCAGCGACGACAGCGCCCCCTTGATTGCGCGGCTCAAACAGGAATTTGGGCCGTTGGTACGGGCATTTGTGCAAATGCGCAGCGACGAGGGCGCAACTCTGGGCGCGGTTTTGGGCCAGCAATTGCAGCAGATCGAAACCCTGACCGCACAGGCGGCTGAACTGGCAGAGCGGCGCAAGGACGAGCGCGCCGAGACCCTCAAGGCCAATCTGGCGCGGGTTCTGGACAATGTAGACGGCGCCGATCCAGACCGGGTGGCGCAGGAACTGGCGCTGATCGCGGTCAAGGCCGACGTGACTGAGGAAATCGACCGGCTGGCGGCACATGTCAAAGCAGCGCGCGATTTGCTGACCAAGGGCGGCACCGTTGGTCGCAAGCTTGATTTCCTGATGCAGGAGTTCAACCGCGAGGCCAATACGCTGTGTTCAAAATCGCAATCCACCGAGCTGACCAGCGTTGGGCTGGATCTGAAGGCGGTGATTGACCAGATGCGCGAACAGGTTCAAAACGTCGAATAAATGTCGAATAATTGCCAAAAACTCTGGCATTAAAGACACTTTAAAAAGGGCAGACCATGACAGAGCGACGCGGATTATTGATTATCCTGTCGTCCCCCTCCGGGGCCGGCAAATCCACCCTTGCGCGACGTCTGCGCACCTGGGACCCGTCGATCGCGTTTTCCGTCAGCGCCACCACCCGCGCCGCGCGTGATGGCGAAGAGGATGGCAAAGATTACCATTTCACCAGCACATCAGACTTTAAAACTCAGGTGTCCAAAAGCGGCATGTTGGAACACGCCCATGTGTTCGGCAATTTCTACGGCTCGCCCATTGGTCCGGTTCAGGCCGCCATCGACGCCGGTCGGGACGTTTTGTTTGACATTGACTGGCAGGGCGCTCAGCAAATCCGCAACTCGGCACTTGGCCAGCATACTTTGTCGATTTTTCTGCTGCCGCCGTCGATTGAGGAACTGCACCGCCGTCTGATCAGCCGAGGCCAGGATGACGACGCAACCATAAAACGCCGAATGGAGAAAAGCTGGGACGAGATCAGCCATTGGGATGGCTATGATTTTGTTTTGGTCAACGACGACTTGGATGCCACTGAAAAAAAACTGAAGTCAATTGTCACCGCCACCCGGCTGCGGCGTAGCCAACAACCGGGATTAACCGACCACGTCCGCGCCCTTCAGGCCGAATTTGAGGATTTATCATGACCATCTACGCATTGAACGGCGTCTCACCGCAGCTTCACGACGACACCTGGGTTGCGCCCGATGCCAACGTCATTGGCAATGCCATTCTTGAGCAGGGGGTATCGGTCTGGTTTGGGGTCACCATGCGCGCCGACCACGAAGAAATCCGCGTCGGGGCCGGCAGTAATGTGCAGGAAAGCACTGTGATGCATGTCGACCCCGGCTTTCCGCTGAGCATCGGCACCAATTGCACCATCGGTCACAAGGTCATGCTGCATGGCTGTACCATTGGCGAAAATACCCTGGTTGGCATGGGCGCCACGGTGCTGAACGGTGCCAAGATCGGCAAAAACTGCCTGATTGGGGCCGGGGCGTTGATCACCGAAAATAAGGTAATCCCGGATGGCAGTCTGGTCATGGGCGTACCCGGCAAAGTCGTGCGCCAGATGGATGACCGCACCTTGGCCATGCTGGCAGGGGCCGCGGGCCATTATCATGACAACATGAAAGTGTTCCGCGACACGCTAGAGGTGGTAGGCTGATGCCCAATACCAAAGGCACGCTAGTGCGGCCAGCACCGTTTCCGCGCAATGCCAGCTCACCGCTTGTGACGCCGCTTTCACCTGCGGTGGCATACGCCAGCGACACGCCCGATGCGCTGGATGACCAGTACGAAGGCCGCGCCATGGGCTATACCTATTCACGCGAAGGTCATCCCAACGCCGATGTCGTTGCCGAACGTCTGGACACGATGGAAAACATGAACGGTGGCACCGTTACCGGGTCGGGCATGGGCGCGATCAGCTGTGTTTTGCTGGGGCTGTTGAAATCTGGCGACCACGTGATTGGCGGCAATCAACTTTACGGTCGTTGCCTGCGCCTGATGAAAGAAGACCTGCCGCGCCTTGGGATTATGACCTCGCTGGCCGATCCCGGAGATGTCGCTGCCATGCGCGCCGCGATCCGCCCTGAAACCCGGATGATTTTGGTCGAGGTGGCGTCAAACCCGACCCTGCGCATTGCCGATATTGATGGTATTGCCACGCTTTGCCATGAAAAGGGCCTCATTTTCGTCGTCGACAACACCTTTACCACGCCGCGCGGATTACAGCCGTTCGATCATGGCGCCGATATCGTCATCCACTCGATCACCAAGCTTTTGGCCGGGCATTCCGATGTGATGCTGGGCTATGTGGTGGCGCGCGATACCGATTTGAACAGGCAAATGCGGGTGTTTGCGGTGACCACCGGCCTGACGCCAAGCCCGTTTGACTGTTGGCTGGCCGAACGTGGAATGCTCTCGTTTGATCTACGGTTTGAACGCTCGCAGGCCACAGCGGCGATATTGGCCGACCATATTGCGACGCTTGAGGGCGTGAAACGGGTAATTTACCCGATGCGCGCCGATCACCCGGATTACGCGCGCGCGGTAAAGCTGCTTGCGGGGCAGGGCTGTAATATGGTCAGTTTTGAGCTGACCGGAGGGCGCTCTGCCGCCAACATCTTTACCAAGGCGGCCGAGGGTCTGGCCTTTGCGCCAACGCTGGGCGATGTCGGCACAACGCTGTCACATCCCGCATCGTCGTCGCACCGGGCATTGAGCGTTGAAGAACGCGACGCTTTGGGTCTGAGCGAAGGGTTTTTCCGGGTGTCTGTGGGGCTTGAGGACCCCGAAGCGCTTAAGACCATTTTCACCGATGCCATTGCTGCGGCTTTGGCAAAAGGCTGAGGCAAAAGGTTCATTTTACCGGGGCAGGCTGTCCTCTGGCTGTGCCTGCGTGGCCAGCCAGTCCCGGAACATCGTCAACGCCGGATCGCGTGATTTGTTGCGCGGCCAAACCAGATAATACGCTCCCTGCGCCTCGATCGGCGGACCAAACGGCGCCACCAACCTGCCGGTCGCCAAATCCTGTTCAACCAGATAATCCGGCATCAGCGCCACGCCCAACCCATGCAGCGCCGCCTGGGTAATGGTTGAGAATTGATCATACATGGTGCCGCTACTATCTTTGCTCGCAAGCCCATGTTGCTCAAACCAATGTTGCCAGGCCAATGGCCGGGTCTGAATATGTAACAAGGGCAGGTCTTGCAGATCTATCTTGGTCAATTCCGGCGCACAGACCGGGACAATTTGTTCGTTTTTCAACAACAAGTTATTTGTTCCAGGCCAAATTCCAGATCCATAATGTAGTGCGGCATCAAAACCTTCCATGGCAAAGTTAAACCGCTCTAACCGCGTCGCCATGTTGATCGTTACATCCGGATGCAACCGGGCGAAATCAGGGAGGCGTGGCATCAGCCAACGCATGCCAAACGTTGGCAGGATCGCCAAATTCAACGTTCCCCCCAACGGGGCCACCTGCAATCGCAATGTGGCCTGTGCGATCTGGTTTAACGCCTGACGCATCTCTGCCGCATAATCCCGCGCCGCGTCAGTTAACGCCAAACGTTTGCTATCGCGCAGGATCAGTTCAACGCCGATTTGCCGCTCTAGCGCCTGTAATTGACGGCTAATGGCGCTTTGGGTGAGCGATAACTCTTCGGCCACGGCCGAGGCACTGCCAAGGCGATCAAGGGCTTCTATGGCCCGTAACGATGCAATTGAGGGTAGGAATCGACGCGGTGCAATCATGTATGAGTATTAATCATAGATACATGCCAAAGTCTCGCTGTTTTGTTCAGCTAACCCAGCCTAAATTACCCATAACCCAAGGAGCCCCTGAATGACCAAACCATCGCTAAAGCCCAAAGACGCCCCGGATCTAAGCAGTTTCGACTGGGAAGACCCGTTCCGCATGAACGACCAGCTGTCCGAAGATGAGCGTATGATCACCGCCAGCGCCCGTGCCTATTCGCAGGAAAAGCTGCAAACGCGCGTCACCAAAGCCTATGCAAACGAGGAAACCGACCCGTCGATTTTCCGCGAAATGGGCGACATGGGCCTGCTGGGGGTCACCATACCCGAAGAATACGGCGGGCTAGGCGCCGGTTATGTCACCTATGGCCTTGTTGCGCGCGAAGTTGAGCGGGTCGATAGCGGTTATCGGTCGATGATGTCGGTGCAAAGCTCGTTGGTGATGTACCCGATCTATGCCTATGGCTCTGAGGAACAGCGCAAGAAATACCTGCCAAAACTGTGCAGCGGTGAATTCATTGGCTGTTTCGGTTTGACCGAACCGGACGCCGGCAGCGACCCGGGATCAATGAAAACCCGCGCCGTGAAAACCGCCACAGGTTATAAACTCACCGGTTCAAAAATGTGGATTTCCAACGCACCGATCGCCGATGTGTTTGTGGTCTGGGCCAAGTCGGACGAACATGACGGCAAAATCCGTGGGTTCATCCTTGATAAAGGCATGAAGGGCCTGAGCGCGCCAAAGATCGAGAACAAGATGAGCCTGCGCGCCTCGATTACTGGTGAAATCGTCATGCAAGGCGTCGAAGTTGGCGAGGACGCGTTATTGCCGAATGTTCAAGGGCTTAAAGGGCCGTTTGGATGTTTGAACCGGGCGCGTTATGGCATCTCATGGGGGGTTATGGGCGCAGCTGAAACCTGCTGGCATGCGGCGCGGCAATACGGGCTGGACCGGCATCAGTTCAACCGACCGCTGGCGCAAACACAGCTGTTTCAACGTAAACTGGCCGATATGCAGACCGAAATCGCCCTTGGCCTACAGGCCAGCCTGCGTGTTGGTCGGCTGATGGATGACGCCAACGCCGCGCCTGAGATGATTTCGATCGTCAAACGCAACAATTGCGGCAAAGCCTTGGATATCGCTCGCATGTCGCGTGATATGCATGGTGGCAACGGTATTAGCCTAGATTTCCATGTCATTCGCCACATGATGAACCTTGAAACGGTTAACACATACGAAGGCACCCATGACGTGCATGCGCTGATCCTTGGTCGGGCGCAGACCGGTCTACAGGCGTTTTTCTAAACTTACCTAACGGGTGAGGGGCCAAAAAATGCATTTGGCCCTTCACATTTCTGGCGGTCGGTATATATTCAGATTTCAGTATATGTATTAGGCCTCAATTCCATGACAAAAACCGCTGCCCCTCGCTGGACCAAAGTGTTTCCCATTCTAACATGGGGACGCGCCTATGATGGCACCGAATTCACCGGCGATATGATGGCAGCGGTGATCGTCACCATAATGTTGGTGCCGCAATCGCTGGCCTATGCATTGCTGGCTGGATTACCCGCCGAAATCGGTCTTTACGCTTCTATTTTGCCGTTGGCGGCCTATGCGATCTTTGGCACCAGTCGTGCCCTGGCGGTGGGGCCGGTGGCCGTGGCATCGCTCATGACGGCGTCCGCTTTGGCGCCTTTGGGGCTTGAGACAATGGCGCAATACATCGCTGCCGCTGCGGTTCTTGCGGCGATGTCGGGTTTTATGCTGCTGGCGATGGGGGCGTTGCGGCTTGGCGTGATTGCCAATTTCCTGAGCCATCCGGTGATTGCCGGGTTTATCACCGCCTCTGGTATTTTGATCGCCACCAGCCAGATGAAACATCTGCTGGGCATCTCAGCCGGTGGGCACAATCTGATCGAAATGCTCTACGAAATAGTGCTGGGGCTACCCAAGATCAATATCCCAACCGTTCTTGTTAGTACCGCTGCTTTGGGCCTGCTGCTGTGGGTACGCAAGGGGTTGGCGCCGATGCTGCAACGTTTTGGTGTCAGCAAAATTCGGGCGCAGACCGCGGCGCGTGTTGGCCCGGTCTTTGCCATCGTCGGCACCATATTTGCCGCCTGGGCGCTGAACTTATCGGCCATGGGTGTGAATGTCGTCGGTACAGTACCAACTGGTTTACCGCCGTTTGGGTTGCCAGAATTTGACATGTCGTTGCTGTCTACACTGGCCTTGCCGGCGCTACTTATCTCGGTCATCGGCTATGTTGAGAGCGTTTCAGTCGCCCAAACCCTTGCTGCCAAACGCCGCCAACAGATTGATCCAAATCAAGAATTGATCGCTTTGGGCGCGTCTAACGTCGCTTCGGCATTTTCTGGTGGCTATCCGGTGACCGGCGGGTTTTCCCGTTCTGTTGTAAACTTTGACGCCGGGGCACGTACACCTGCGGCAGGCGCCTATACTGCTGTTGGTCTGCTGTTTGCTGCGATGTATCTGACGCCGCTGCTGTATTTTTTGCCCAAGGCGACGCTGGCCGCGACCATCGTTATCGCTGTGTTATCGCTGATCGACCTGTCGATCCTTCGCCGCAGCTGGGCCTATTCCCGCGCTGATTTTTCGGCGGTTCTGGCAACGATTGTATTGACCCTGACGGCTGGCGTCGAAATCGGCGTCGCCAGCGGTGTTGTCCTGTCGGTGGCCTTGTTCATCTGGAAAACCTCGCGTCCGCATGTGGCCGAGGTGGGGCAGGTGCCAGGGTGCGAACATTTCCGCAATGTCCTGCGCCATGACGTGATCACCGATCCAAAGGTGCTGACGCTGCGTATTGATGAAAGCCTGTATTTCGCCAATGCCGTGCGCATGGAGGATCTGGTGGTTTCACGCGCGGTTGAATTGCCCGAGCTGAAACATGTCGTGCTGATGTGTTCTGCTGTGAACGAAGTCGATCTGAGCGCGCTTGAATCCCTTGAGGCCATCAACCGTCGGCTGGACGACATGGGCATCACGCTGAACCTGTCTGAGGTAAAGGGACCGGTGACAGACCGGTTGCAACGCGGTGATTTTCTGGCGCATCTCACCGGCAAAGTTTTCCTGTCACAGCACGACGCATTTCAGTCGCTGCGCACCGATTCAGGGCTGGTCGGGCAAAGCGACGTAGAGTAACTTGGATTTATTCAAGCTAGGATTGGACTTATTCCATATATCGCATAATGTGTATTATGTTAAAATATCTAACACCCAAACTTAGCAATCTGATGTGTTATAATGTTTATATTATTGGCGGTTACACCCCACAGTGCATCCAAAATTAAAGACAACCCTCTATGCCTAACAACCGGTTTAGCATGCAACGCATCCACTAGCATCTACCCAAAAACTGCGTTTTGCGAAACTCTGTTTCGACATGCGATATTGGCACTCTCTGAAATCCAGACTAACCTTTGCGAGCGACAGAGTCGCAAGCGGAGGATCAATTTGATGAACACAGGCAATACACCACAATGAATGCACTGACGCTTGACCAGGCGGTGCATCATGTCACCACAACCAACCCAGTATTCAAGGTTGGCACCGCAGACATTCGCGACGTTCAGTACCCGGTATTTGAAAACATCCCCCCGCATATCCGCGCCCTTATGCAGGCCAGCCGCGAGGCGCAGGGAAATGGCGCTGCCGAATACATCGTATTTGAGGGTGAACGCTATACCTATGATGAATTTTGCAGCGAAACCAACCGACTGGCGCATGCACTTCAGGTAAATTTGGGCGTGCGCCAAGGTGATCCAGTGGCGATTGCCATGCGAAATTGTCCAGAGCTGGTCATTTTGACGGCTGCGATTGCGTCCATTGGTGCGGTGATCGTCTTTGTAAACGCATGGTGGACGACGCAAGAACTCGACTATGCCCTAAAGGACAGTCAGGCCAAAACCATATTTGCCGATGGAAAACGCGTTGAACGGCTGCTTTCGTTGGTTAAAGGCACTGATCTGAACCTGATCGGCGTGCGCGATGGCGAAGCTCTGACCGATCTGCGCTACTGCACGCTACGCGATGCGATGGCCGATGACAGCTGGCCGACCGTCGATATTCATACCGATGATGATTTCGCAATCATGTATTCGTCAGGTACAACCGGCCACCCCAAAGGCGTCGTGCAAACCTATCGTGGCGCGCTAAGTTCGGTATTCACATGGTTAATGCAGGCGGTTTTGGCGCCATTGATGGATCCGCCGGACAAGAGCGCGCCACCTGCCCCACGCCCGGCGGTTCTTGTCGCGACGCCCCTGTTTCACGTCACAGCGTCACATTCGTTGTTCCTTCTCAGCATCCCGGCTGGCGCCAAATTTGTCATGTTGCCGAAATGGAGCGCAGAGAACGCCGTAAATGTCATCCGCGATGAGAAAATCACCCGATTTATGGGTGTTCCAACCCAATCGGCGGATTTGATGGTGATGGCCAAGCAGATGAACGAAACCTTACCGACGCTTGATTTCCTCGGTGCCGGAGGCGCAAAACGTCCCGCAGCACAGGTTTCAGAACTGGCTGAGCTGTTTCCCAACGCCAAAATCGCCACCGGCTGGGGCATGACCGAAACCAACGCCAATGGCTTTGGCATGTCGGGCGCCGATTACGTGGCGCGCCCGGGTTCTGCTGGTAAGCTGTATCCGCCGATCCAGCAGCTTAAATTTCTCGATGATGACGGGCACGAGGTTGCCACCAATGTGCTTGGTGAAATCACTGTTAAAAGCGTCTGTAACATGCGCTGCTACCTCAATAAACCTGATGAAACAGACGAGGTATTTCAAGAGGGCTGGATGCGGTCCGGCGACCTTGGCATGATTGACGGCGACGGCTTTATCACCATAGTGGATCGCAAGAAAAACATCATCATTCGCGGTGGCGAAAACATCGCCTGTCTTGATGTCGAAGGTGCGATTCATCACCATCCCGCCGTCGCCGAAGCCTGTGCTTTTTCGGTGCCAGATGACCGTTTGGGCGAAATTGTGGGGGCTTTGATCCAGATAAAACCCGGCATGTCGTTAACCACAGAAGATTTGCGTATTTTCCTGTCCGACCACATTGCCCACTTTAAAATCCCGCAACATATTTGGTTCCAGACCGCCCCGCTACCTCGTGTTGCCACCGACAAAATCGACCGGCGTTTTGCCCGTGAAAATTGCCTTGCGACGCTGAAAACCCAAAAGGATCACCCATGACCACCCCGACAATCGAAGAAATTGGCGCATATATCGCCGCCTCAGGCAAATCCGCATGGGACGTTCCGGGCATAGATGCCGCCACGCCACGCCGCACCATCAAGACAATCGGCATCATCGGAGCCGGCACAATGGGCGGCGGCATTTCGATGAATTTCGCCACCGCTGGTTTCTCGGTGACCATCGTGGAAACCCAGCAAGACGCGCTTGATCGCGGGCTTTCGGTCGTGCGCGGCCATTATCAGCGCAGCTCGGACAAAGGCCGTTATCCACAGGACGAAGTCGAGGCGCGGATGGCGCGGTATGACGGGCGTTTGGCGCTTGCGGATCTGGCCGATTGCGATCTGGTGATCGAGGCTGTGTTTGAAAACATGGACCTGAAAAAACAGATTTTTACCGAACTGAACCGGGTGATGAAACCCGGCGCAATTTTGGCGACAAATACATCGGCCTTGGATATCAACGAGATCGCAACCGTCACAGACAGGCCGCAAGACGTCATCGGGTTGCATTTCTTTTCGCCCGCCAACGTGATGAAATTGCTTGAAATTGTGCGCACTGATCACACGGCAGATGATGTGATCGCCACCTGTATGGATCTGGCCAAGACCATCAATAAAATAGCGGTTTTGGTCGGCGTTTGCCCCGGTTTTGTCGGCAATCGCATCCTGTTCGCTCGTCAGGCGCAGGCGCAAAAACTGATCTATCGCGGCATCATGCCGTGGGATGTTGATGCCGCCCTGAACGCCTTTGGGTTCCGTATGGGACCGTTTCAGATGTCGGATCTGGCCGGGCTTGATATTGGCTGGTCCAAGGGCGCCACAACTGACAATCCAATCCGCGACGCGCTGTGCGAGCTGGATCGACGTGGCCAGAAAACCCAGGCCGGGTTTTACGACTATGACGCGGCGCGCACGCCGATTCCGTCGGATGTCACCGCCAAGATCATCAGCGATATCACCGGAGCTGAGCCGACAACTATGGCGCAGCAGGACATTATTGAGGCCTGCATTTACCCAATGATCAATGAGGCAGTGAAGATCCTTGAGGAAAACAAGGCACAGCGCCCTTCGGACATCGATGTGGTCTGGCTCAATGGCTATGGTTGGCCTGCTGATAAAGGCGGGTTGATGTATTACGCTGATATGGTTGGCGCACCTTCGATCCTTGCCAAGATGGAAGAACTGGCGACTGAGGACGCGAATTTCTCGCCAGCAAAAACGTTGCGAGACCTCGCAGCAAATGGCGGCAAATTCATTGATATTGATATTGATATTGATATTGATACCGGCGGCCTGAAAACCGGCGCCGCATAAGGACCAAAAAATGAGCTATGAATTTGTAAAAACCGAACGTCAGGGCAATGTCCTTGTCGTCACCATGAACCGGCCCGATGTTTACAACGCTGTGCATGCGCCGATGCATGCCGAGATGGACCAGGTTTGGAATGATTATGCCAAAGATTCAGAGCTTTGGGTGGCGATCTTAACCGGGGCTGGCGACAAGGCATTCTCGGCTGGCAACGATCTGAAGCAGTCCAATAAGGGTGGAGGAGTCAACATTCCGGACACTGGATTTGCAGGTCTGTCCAAGCGGTTCGATCTGGAAAAGCCAATCATTGCGGCGGTGAACGGCTTTGCCATGGGCGGTGGTTTTGAAACGGCTTTGTCCTGTGATCTGATCATTGGCGCGGACAATTCCACCTATGCCCTGCCCGAAGTCAAAGTCGGATTTTTCGCCGCCACCGGCGGTGTGCAGCGCCTGACACGTTATATCGGTCGCATGGCCGCGCGTGAATTGCTGTTGACTGGTCGCCACATCAAGGCAGACGAAGCCCTGCGCCTTGGAATCCTGAACGCGGTTGTACCGCAGGCCGATCTGATGCAGGCCGCGATGGCTAAGGCCCAAGAAATCGCATCAATGTCGCCCTCGGCCGTCAAAGCCACCAAACGCGTGTTGAACGCATTGGACATTGCCGAAGGTCTGCCTGACAATCTGGAATTCAGTTATGAAGTGTTGGCTGACCTGATGAAAACCGAAGATTTCCGCGAAGGCGTCAGTGCCTTTGTTGAAAAACGCCAACCAGAATGGGTCAACCGCTAGATCAGCGCCCTGCCCCTTAATACCGCTCTTTCACTACCGAGAATTTTATATCAAGGAGACTGACCATGGGACTAAATGACACCCAATTTGACATGAACAATCTGGAAATGTCGGACAAAGCCAAGCCGCTTTATGCCGCTGTGATCCGCCACATCAAAGAAAACGTCGACCCGATCACGGAAGAGTATTTACGTCTCGGCGAAGGCCGCGCCGAACGCTGGTCACATGCCCCCGGACAGCTTGAATTGCTGGATAAGGTCAAAGCCAAAGCCCGCGAGGCCGGGTTGTGGAACTTCTTTTTGCCCAATGCCGAAACCGGCGAAGGTCTGTCCAATCTGGACTATGCCTATATCGCGGCAGAACTGGGCAAAAGCCCGCTAGCACCTGAAACGCTGAACTGTTCGGCACCGGATACCGGCAACATGGAAGTGCTGGAACGCGTCGGCACCCCCGAGCAGAAAGAAAAGTGGCTCAAGCCGCTGTTGGCCGGCGAAATCCGCTCTTGTTTTGCCATGACCGAACCTGATGTGGCATCCTCGGATGCGCGCAATATCTCGACCTCAGCGGTTCTTGAGGGCGATGAATGGGTGATCAACGGCGAGAAATATTACATTTCCGGTGCCGGTGATCCACGTTGTAAGATCATGATCTGTATGGTTAAAACCAGCCCAGACGCTGAAACTTTCCGTCAGCAAAGCCAGATTTTGGTGCCCATGGATGCGCCTGGTGTTGAGATCCTTGGCCCGATGTGTGTGTTCGGCCATGATGACGCGCCACACGGCCATATGCACATTCGTATGACCAATGTGCGGGTGCCCGCCACCAACATGCTTTGGGGCGAAGGCCGCGGCTTTGAAATCAGCCAGGTACGTCTTGGACCAGGCCGTATTCACCACTGTATGCGCTCAATAGGTCAGGCCGAAAAGGCGCTGGACCTGATGATCGGACGCGGTGTTTCACGCAAAGCATTTGGCAAACGCATCGTTGATCTGGGCAAGAACATGGAGACCATTTCGCGCGCCCGCATTGAGATTGAATCAATGCGCCTGCTGGTTTTGAAAGCTGCCAGAGCCATGGACGTTCTGGGCAACAAAGAGGCCCGTATCTGGGTGTCGATGATCAAAGCCAAGGTGCCAGAGCAGGTCTGTGATATCATCGATCAATCCATGCAAGTACATGGTGCGACAGGGATTTCCCAGTGGTCGCCTTTGTCCAGCATGTACACTGGCCAGCGTACATTACGTTATGCGGATGGCCCCGACGAAGTACACCATCAGGTGATTGCACGCGCCGAAGTGCGTGACTTTGAGGCCTCAAATGACCGTCAGGCGATGGTTGCGGCCAACGCTCCAAACCCTGGTCGCATTTTTGAGGGTCCATAAATGAGCAATATGTTTGATCTGACGGGTCGCGTGGCCGTTCTAACCGGTGCCTCAAAGGGCATGGGTTTGGCGATGGCCACGGGGCTGGCAGAACAGGGCGCGACGGTGGTAATATCGTCGCGCAAACAGGATCAGCTGGACGACGCAGCCGAGCAGATAAACACAGCCGTTGGCGCCAAACGCGCCATCGGTGTGGCCTGTAATATCGGCTATAAGGAACAGCTTCAGGCGTTGGTCGATATTACCCACGAACGGGCCGGACCGATTGATATTGTCGTCGGCAATGCCGGAGTGAACCCGTATTACGGGCCAACCTCGGAAATTCCGGATGACGCCTATCAAAAAACCATGAACGCCAATGTGTTATCCAACCTATGGCTGGCCAAAATGGTGGCGCCTGACATGGTGGAAACGGGCCGTGGTTCGATGATGTTCACCTCATCCGTTGGCGCGTTTATGCCGTCAACGATGCTGGGTACCTATGCAATGTCAAAACTGGCATTGATCGGGCTGGTGCGGAATTTGGCGGCGGAATTTGGCCCCAAAGGCATCCGGTTCAACGCCATTTGCCCCGGACTGGTGCGCACTGATTTCGCCCGTGAACTATGGGATAATCCCAAGGTTGCCGAGCGGATCAAAAACGACATTCCATTGCGTCGTTTGGGCGAAGCCGAAGATTTCAAAGGCGTGGCCACGTTTCTGGCCTCGGATGCAAGCCGCTATATGACCGGTCAGGCGCTGACGGTCTGTGGTGGCTCAAACATGTGGGCCTAAGGGGGTAGTATGCAACTAAAAGACAAAATTGTCGTCGTCACTGGCGCGGCCAGCGGCATTGGTCGGTCTATGGCGATCAGGTTCGCCGCAGAAGGCGCGAAAAAGGTCGTTTGCGTTGATCTTAATGAAGACGGCGCAACAGATGTTGCAAATGAAATCAATGGATTGGCAGTTGCAGTTGATGTGTCTTCCGAGGATGAGATCGCCGCAATGATCGAACGGGTCGAGGTTGAAATCGGCCCAATTGATCTGTTCTGTTCCAACGCTGGCATCCTGACTTTGGGTGGCGTTGAAACCTCAAATGACGATTGGCAGCGGATTTGGGACATCAACGTCATGTCCCACGTCTGGGCGGCGCGTCATCTGGTGCCGCGTATGATCAAACGTGGTGGCGGCTATTTGCTCAACACTGCGTCGGCGGCTGGCCTGCTTAATCAGGTTGGTGCCGCGTCTTATGGGGTCACCAAACACGCGGCGGTTGGTTTGGCCGAATGGCTGGCCATGACCCACGGTGATGACGGCATCAAGGTTTCGGTTCTGTGCCCACAAGCGGTGCGCAGTGAAATGACCCGTGGCCACGAGGATTCGGTGGCGTCCATGGACGGTATGTTAGAGCCCGAAGTCGTGGCCGAGGCCTGCGTTCGCACGATTGAGGCCGAGACATTTCTTGTGCTGCCACATCCAGAGGTCCTTGATTACATGCGTAAAAAGACCGAAAACTACGATCGATGGATCGGCGGGATGCGCAAACTGAACCGCATATTTGGCGGTAAAGTATAAAATCACGCCCTGATTTAGGTCGGGGCGTCGCTACAACCCATAAACCTTGCGCGCGGTGCCGGCGAACATCATCGCCTGTTCCGCTTCGCTATAACGCGCTGCGATTTTCTTGAACGCGTTCCACAGCACGTGATAGCTGATCGATATGCGGTCCACCGGAAAGTTGCTTTCAAACATACAGCGCTCGGGCCCAAAACAGCCGATCATATGGTGATACCAATCGCCATAGGCCGCCACAAATTCATCCGACGTTGGCGGCACATCGCGATCCTGCCAGCCCCAGCCATTGTCGGCCATCGCCAGCCCGCCAAGCTTGGCCCGCACGTTGGGGCACTCTGCCAATGCGGCCATGTCGTCCTGCCAACGGGCAAAAATGACATCCCTTTGACCGGTGAACCGACCTACGCCCAATGGCGTGCTAAGATGATCCAGAACCATCACCGTGCCCGGCACAGCCCTTGCCAAAGCCAGAAAATCATCCGCCTGATGGTGGTAATGCCAGGTGTCATAGGTCAGCCCATGCTCTGCCAACAGCGCCATGCCACGGCGAAAATCCGGGTCATTGTATTGCTCCGGCACGCCGCGCCCGACAATGGCCAAAGCGTCTGGGTCACGATCCCATGCCCCCGATTGGCGAATGCCGCGCAACAGCCCCTGCCCGGCGGCTTTATGCGCGACCAAGACCTTGTCCAGCCCCACATCGCGCAGATCCGCAAACCCGATGATCCCGGCGATCTGTGCCTTTGCATCTGATCCGGCGGCCATCTCAGCCACGCGCTTGGTTTCCCCCACCGGGCGCAGGTTTTCAGCCCCGGTCGTGTCCCAATAAGATCGGCATTCGATATACACCGTCTGCACCACATTGTGCCCTGAGCCGGTATCCGCCGCGAGTTCGCCCATCTCATAGATCCGCCCCTGACGGTCCCACAAATGATGATGCGGATCGACAATTTCGCGAGCCGGATCAATGATATCTTCGGTCACCAATGCCAGCCAGTCTTCGCGTTGCGCCATACGTGGCATCCAGTCAGGGTCGATCATTTGGTGTCTTTCCGCAGTGGCCGCATCAGCCCTTCTTGGGCGGTGCTGGCCACCAAAGCTCCTTCACGGGAATAGATCGCACCGCGATTAAAGCCACGCGCGCCGCCAGTGAACGGGCTGTCCATGGTGTAAAGATGCCAATCCTCAAACTGGATAGGCGCGTGAAACCACATGGCGTGATCCAGACTGGCGGTCATTACCTGGCGTTTGAACCAGGTCAACCCATGAGGGCGAAGCGATGATCCCAGCAGGTGCATGTCTGACGCATAGGCCAGCAGGCAATGTTGCATCTGCGGGCTGCTGCCTTTGGCGGCCTCCAAGCGAAACCACAGGTGGTTGGTGTCACTTGTTGGCTTTGGATCAAAAAACGCCCGCGGTGCGACCTCGCGAATTTCAATGGGCCGTTCGCGCATAAAATCAGCACGGTATTTTTCGTCGATTCGGTCTACCACTTCTGAGCGCAGTTCGCCGCGGTTCAGCAAACCATCCGGCCCCTCGACGACCGGCATATCATGCTGATGCGACCAGCCTTCTTCGTTGTTGTGAAACGACGCGCTCAAGTTGAGGATCTGGCGGCCATGCTGGATCGCCACCACCCGCCGCGTGGTGAAACTGCCGCCATCGCGGGCCCGATCAACCGTATAGATCACCGGGATGGACGGATCACCCGGCCGCATAAAATAGGCATGCAACGAATGGCACATCCGATCCTCAACCGTGTGATAGGCGGCGGCCAACGCCTGCGCGATGACATGGCCACCAAAGATCCGCGTGCTGGTTTCGCCGCCTGATCCGATGCCACGAAACATATCCGATTCGAGGCGCTCAATATTCATCAGGTCGAGCAGTTCTGCCGCTACATCCGTCATAATATACTCTGTTCCTTTGCAATAATTCGTCAGCCACGCGCAGCGGCATAGGCGATAAAGGGGTCAAAACTATCAGGGTTTGCCATCGAATCTCTGTTCACCACTTTGGCAGGATCACCCCCTAAAAGCAGCTTTTTCACGGGCACTTCCAGTTTCTTACCGGACAGCGTACGCGGTACCTCTTCAATCTGCACGATCTCATTAGGAACAAAACGCGCCGACACCGATGTGCGAATGGCGGCGTTGATCTTGTCCTTTAGCGCATCATCAAGCACCGCCCCATCGCCAACAACCACAAACAGCGGCATAAAACTGTCGCGGCCTAGAAATTCCAAATCAACAAGCAGCGAATCCATAATTTCGGGGATCGCTTCAACCGCCTGATAAATTTCAGACGATCCCATGCGCAGGCCTTTGCGGTTGATCGTTGCGTCCGAGCGGCCAAATATCACCGACCCACCTTTGGCGTTGATCTCGATCCAATCGCCATGGCGCCAAATGCCGGGATAGGTGTCATAATAGCTCTCGATTAGGCGCACATTGCCCTCGTCGCCCCAGAAATACAGCGGCATTGACGGCAAAGGTTCGGTGCAGACCAGTTCACCAACCTCGCCAATCAGCTCATTTCCATCCTCGTCAAAGGCCCGCACAGCATTGCCCAAAAACCGGCATTGCATTTCGCCAACGCGCACCGGCAGCATCGGATTACCACCAACAAAAGCGCCACACAGATCGGTGCCGCCCGAAAACGGATTTAGCCAAATTTCGGGTTTGACCGCGTCGTAAACCCAGCCATACACATCATCCCCAAGCGGCGAACCGGTCGCCCCAAGCGAGCGCAGGTTCGACAGATCAACGTCATCACCAGGCCGCAGCCCCAATTTGTTGCAGACCGCGAAATAGGCCGCCCCGGCGCCAAAATAGGTTAATTTTTCCGCGGCTACAAACTGCCATAGCGTCTTCATGTCGGGGTGGTTGGGCGCCCCATCATACATCGCAACCGTGGCCCCGCGCGCCAATGCGATGAACTGGGTATTCCACATGATCCACCCGGACGAGGTCAGCCAACAAAACCGGTCTTTGGCGCTGATATCTTGATGCAACGATTGTTTGGCCGCCTCAAGCACGACGCCGCCGTGACCATGTACGATAGGCTTTGGATTGCCGGTGGTGCCCGACGAATAAACCACCCAAAGCGGGTGATCAAACGGCACGGAAAGCGGCTCAAACGCCACATCATCCCCCGTCAGCGAAGACCAAGGCACCGCGCCACCCGACAGATCACCCACAACGGGCACCGAAACGAACTGTTCCAGCGACGGCAGACCATCAGCAATGGTTTTCACCACGTCACGTCGGTCAATCATCTTGCCCGCGTGAACATAACCATCCTGTGCAATCAGTACCTTAGGTTTGATTTGCAAAAACCGATCAAGGATCGCAACATGGCCCATATCCGGCGCGCATAGTGACCAGATTGCACCCAACGATACGGTTGCCAGACAGGCAATCAACGAGATTTCGGTGTTGGGCAGGATCGCCACAACACGGTCACCTTTGACAACACCCATGGCGCGAAATTTGGCCGCGACGCTGGCCACCTGCCCGACCAATTCAGCCCAACTAAGCTCAGAACGACCAAAGGTTTCGGACTGGATAATCAGCGCTGGTTTATTCGGGGTAATCGTTGCCGGGTGTAAAATTTGATCTGCAAAATTCAGCTCTGCGCCCGGGCACCATTGCGCCCCCGGCATTGCGCGATTGGCCAAAATTTTGGTGTACGGCACGGTTGAACGGATCTCAAAAAACTCCCAGATCGCCGACCAGAACCCTTCAAGGTCGGACACACTCCAGTCCCACAGGGCCGGATAATCAGCAAATTTCAGATCGCGGTTTTTGGCCAGCCAGCGGATGAATTGCGCCATGGTTGTGGCGTCTGCCCGCTCGGGTGACGGCGTCCAAATAACTTTGCGTTGGTCAGTCATTTATCAATGCTCCATGAACCAGCGCCTTGAGCTCGGCCCGTGTCGGATAGGCGCTTGAAGGCAACAATTGGGTCATAAAGACCACGCTTAGGTCCAGTTCACGATCGATCCAGAAAAACGTCGACGCCACCCCCCCCCAGCTGAAATCACCAACGCTGCTTGGAACACCAACCAGCCCCGGGTTGATCACCACACTACCGCCAAGACCAAAGCCCATACCCTCAGTCGGCTGTTCAGCAAAGCTCTCGGTGCCCATGGACGCGATATCGCCGGGCAAATGGTTGAGCATCATGAAATCAACGGTTTTGGGCGACAGCAACCGCCCGCCGTCATAGGCGCCACGTCGACGCAGCATTTCGACAAAGGTCATATAGTCGTCAATCGTGCTAAGCAGACCACCGCCACCCGAGCGCATTTTGGTCACGTGATAGGCAGATTTTTCCTGATCCTCCATCAGCCGCAAGGTATCAGTGCTGCCATTGCCGGTGCCAAGCGTGATCGTGTTTCCGTCCAGCGGCGTATAAAGCGAGGCAAGCCGATCACCGACACCATTGGGCGTGTTGAATGCGGTTTCCGTCATCGCCAAAGGCCCGAATATTTCGTCTGCAAAAAACTGATCAAGGGTCTTGCCGGACACAACTTCGACCACTCGGCCGATGATGTCGATTCCCACCGAATATTCCCAGCGGCTGCCTGGTTTAAACGCCAGCGGCATGGCGGCCAGCTGGTCGGTCATTTCGGCCAGCGTGACTTTGCTAGGGCCAAAATCACGTTTCTGCTCGGCCATCATTTCGGGCACCAATCCGGGGTTAAACGAATAACTCAGACCGCTGATGTGGGTCAGGAGTTGGTGCAGGGTCGGCGTGGCACAAGGTTCGGTTTGATCAAGGCTTGTGGCCCCGGGGATCAGCGCCTGCATGTTGGCGAACGCGGGAATAAAGTCGGACACCGGGGCGGCAAGATGGAACAATCCACGCTCGGCCAGCATCATCAACGCCACCGAAGTGATCGGTTTGGTCATCGAATATATCCGCGCCACGGTGTCGCGCTGAAATGGCAGGTTTTCCTTGAGATTCCGTTGCCCGGTGGCATTGAAATAAACCTCATCGCCGCCGCGTGCGATCAGCAGGGCACTGCCGGGGTATTTCCGTTCATCTACATAGCGTTGCATCCATGTGTTGATGTGATCCAGTCGTGCGCTTTCAAGGCCACGATCCTGTGGTGATACTGTTTGCATGTCGTGTTCCCTGCATGTGTTTTGCGCCACACAGGGCGCGAATTTTGATCATTGTTGAACGCTTGAAACGGGAAAATTCAGCCAATCATGCGTCGCATTGCTGATTTTGTTTCATCCGTGAACCAGCCATCGGCGGGCTCATTGGCACCCTGGTCCATAGCCTGCTGAATTCGGGCGATTGTGTCGCCACGGATCTGGCGTTTGACTGCGGCATAGGCTTTTGGCGGACTGCCTGCCATAGCTTTGGCCATCGCAATCGCCGTCTCAACAACGTCCTCTTGGGCCACTAGGGCATCAACAAGTCCCGATGTTTCCGCCGCTGCAGCAGTAATCGGTTGCCCGGCCAACATCAGGCGGCGCAAATCATTGGGCGCAAGCGTGGCGCGGGCGATTTCCATCGGGCCAACCGGAAAATCAACCCCTACGCGAATTTCAGCGAGGCCAAATTTGGCCTTGGGTCCGGCGACACGATAGTCACTGGCCAGCACGAAAAACAGCCCACCCGCGATGGCAGCACCGGTGATTGCGGTCACCACTGGTTTGGGAAAAGCGAACAAATTGAGGAACGCCACGTTCAAGGATTTGACTGTGGCATATTCGTCGTTCAGATCAAACTCCACCGCTTCTTTTAGATCAAGTCCCGCCGAGAACGTCCTGAAAGCGCTGGATATTACCACGCCGCGCACAGACGTATCAGCAGCCAACTGATCCAGTTTATCCGAAAATTCCATCAAGAAACCCGGAGACAACGCGTTGACCGGTGCCCTGTTCAGGATGATTTGGGTGATCCCGTCCCCCATATCATTGCAAAGCACCAGTGCCATCGTTGTCTCCTGTCGTGGTTGCCTTAAACCTCGAGCCATTCCTTACGGATGTCTTCGCGGTCGCGCAGCTCTTGCGGCGTGCCCTCAAACACCACGTGACCGTGGCCCATGACGTAAACCCGATGGGCAATGTCCATCGCGATCGACAGTTTTTGTTCGACCAGCAATGTGGCGATGCCGCGATTAGCGATCTCTTGCAGCAGCTTTGCCACCCGTTGCACCATCTGTGGCGACAGACCTTCAGTGGGTTCATCGATCATAATCAAATCGGGATTGCCCATCAGTGTGCGACACATGGTTAACATCTGCTGTTCACCGCCGGACATGACCGATGCTTCTACATCGGCGCGTTCCTTAAGATTTGAGAACATGTCAAACATATCCTGCATTTTCCAGCGACCAGAGCCGTCTTTTTGACCGGGTTTCAGACCAAGGATCAGGTTTTGACGCGCCGTTAGGCCGGGAAACACATCGCGGTTTTCCGGGACATATCCAATGCCCAGATTGGCGATCTCAAACGACTTTTTGCCAGCAATTTCTTGCCCCTTAAACGTGACCGAGCCTTTTGGTTCGACCTCGCCAATGATGGCTTTGCAGGTGGTGGATCGTCCTACGCCGTTGCGCCCCAAAAGGGCGACGATCTCGCCCTCTTGGATGTTTAGGTTTACACCCTGAAGGATGTGCGATTTGCCGTAAAAGGCATGAAGATCAGTGACTTCCAGCATCTTAGTGCTCTTCCTCCAATGCTGCGCCCAAATATGCCTCTTGCACTTTGGGGTTGGCGCGCACCTCTTCGGGGCGGCCTGTTGCAATGATTTCGCCGTAGACCAGAACCGAGATATTATCGGCCAGGCCAAACACCACGCCCATGTCATGTTCAACCATGATCAGCGTTTTGTTTTCTGTCACCTTGCGGATCAGATCGACGATATAGTCGGTTTCCGAATGGCTCATGCCGGCGGTGGGTTCGTCCAACATGATAACGTCTGCACCACCAGCCATGGTAATGCCGATCTCAAGCGCACGTTGTTCGGCGTAAGATAGCACACCGGCAGGCAATTCACGCCGCGACAACAGGTTGATCTGTTCCAGAATTGCGTCGGTGGCATCGGTCAGATCCTGTGATCGCGACAGCATCGTCCAGAACGAATATTTGTAGCCCTTGGACCACAAAAGCGAGCACCGGACGTTTTCAAACACCGACATCTGCGGAAAAATATTGGTGATCTGAAACGACCGCGACAGGCCCATTCGGTTGATCTCAAACGGGGCTTTTCCGGCCAAATCATGGCCATGCAGCCGGATTTTGCCACCACTGGTCGGAAACCGACCGGTGATCAGGTTGAACAGGGTCGATTTACCGGCCCCGTTTGGCCCGATAATGGCGTGACGTTCGCCCGGAGCAATCGACAGATTGACGCCCCGGATAATTTCGGTTTTGCCAAAGCTTTTGCGCAAACCGTCCAGTTCAAGTGCTGCCGCGGTCATGCTGCATCTCCATCAATTGTGTTGGCACGATGCCATGTTTCCACCAGTTCAGGTGCATTACGTTTGGCGATCCAGAAGCTGACCAAAGCCAGAACAATCGTAACGATCCAGGGCACTATGCTTGAAACATCTATATCGGTCCAGAACAGGGTCATTTCATGCTCGCCCACCGCCGCATGGCGACTGTGGAACAAGATTTCGATGAAACCTGCGGTGGCCAGAATGCCAATCGATCCCGGGACCAATGTTTTGATATACGGCATGATCAACAGATTGGCTTTGCCCAACTTAAGCGCTGGCACATGCATCATGATAACGCCTGCGAAACCACCGGGGAAATACATCACCGTTGCCACAAACAAGGCACCGACATACAGCTGCCAAAGCTCTGTTTCCTGGCTCAGGACTGTCTGCAACAGCGTGAACACAATGGCGCCGATAATCGGACCAAAGAAGAACCCAACACCGCCAAGAAACGTGATCAGCAGGATTTCACCTGAGAGCAGCAATCCAAGGTTTTCGGCCGACAGTATCTCATAGCTGATGGCAAACAAGCCACCGGCGATACCGGCGAAAAAGCCCGCCGCACAGAACGAAATATACCGAACCCAACGGGCGGAATAGCCAAGGAACTCGGCCCGTTCAGGATTGTCCCGCACCGCATTGGCCATACGACCAATTGGCGTGCGCGAATACAGATACATCAACAGGGCAGACAGCATCAACCAGAACGTAATCAGGTAATAGACGTCGATCTGATGCAGGAACTCATTGCCAAAGAACGGCAGCCCCATGGTGCGGTCGGCACTAATGCCTTCTTCGCCGCCAAAAAAGGCAACGATGATGATGGAACAGGCGGCAATCAACTCGCCAACACCCAGCGAAATCATCGCAAAGACAGTCCCGGCGCGCCGTGTTGAGAATGACCCGACGATGGTTGCGAGGCCCAGACCGAAAAGACCACCAAACAATGGCAACAACGGCAAAGGCAGCGGGATCGAATAGGCCTCAACGTAATTCATGATGTGAACACACATGAACCCGCCGACGCCCATATAGACCGCATGGCCAAAGCTAAGCATGCCGCCCTGCCCCAGTAACATGTTGTAAGACAACGCAAAAATGATGGTGATCGCCATCTGGTTCATAATGGTGATGCCCGAGTTTGACGAAAAGACAAACGGCATCACCAGCAGGAACACGCCTGCGATCAGCCATGGCAATGCCAATGCCAAAGTCATGCCAGACTGGCGGACGGTGGTTTTTTGAAATGTATCGCTCATTTGTCACGCTTTCCGAACAGGCCATAAGGGCGCACAACCAGGATCAGCACCATAAGTATATAGGGCAGGATCGGGCCAATTTGTGGGAGGGTTAGCGTCCAGAGATCACGCAGCGCGCTCTCTGACATTTCGACGGGTTTTTCCATGCCAAGCGCCAGCAGTATTTCCGAGAACGCAAAGCTTGAAGAGGCCGCAAATGTGGTTATCCAGCCAATCAGCAACGACGCAACCAAAGCCCCCCAGAGAGAGCCCAATCCGCCAATCACGATGGTCACAAACACGATTGAGCCAAGCAATACCGCCATGCCCGGGAACGTTCCCAGTTGCGGGCCTGCAATCACACCGGCAAGACCGGCGAGCCCGGTGCCTACACCAAACACGCACATGAATACCATCGGCACATTATGGCCAAGGTTCTCAACGGTGCGCGGATAGCTAAGGGCGGCCTGAATGACCATACCAACACGGGTCTTGGTTAGGATCAAAAGCAAGGTGACAAAAATCGCGATCGACATAAATATCATAAAGACCTTATAGGCCGCAATATCGTTGTTACCGATTGAAAACAGGGCGAAATCCAGAATTGCGGGCTCTTCATAGGCCATCTGGTTCTTTCCCCAGATGAACTGCACAACTTCTTCGATCAGCAAGGCCAGACCAAAGGTGAAAATCAGTTCGGGCACGTGCCCGTATTGGTGCACTTTTCGCAGACCATATCGTTCGATGCCGGCGCCAGCGATGCCAACGATGATCGGAGCGATGAGCATTCCCATCCAGAACCCCATGAACAGGCTGATCTGATAGGCGAAATACGCGCCCAACATGTAAAAACTGGCATGCGCGAAATTCAGCACGCCCATCATTGAAAAGATCAGCGTAAGTCCCGCTGACAACATGAACAACAACAGCCCATAAACGAGCCCGTCGATCAAATTGACGAGTATGAGGTCCATTTGCCCCGTCTCCCTTTCTTGTAATTTTTATTATTGTACTCGCAACAAAAAACTGCGCCCGACCTGATCCGGCCGGGCGCAGTTGTCAAAGCGAGTTAAGGACGCTTCATTTCACAGGTTGTCGGGCTGTCCATTGCGGCCATTTTGACCGTGTTTATGGTCACGAAACCATAGTCCGAGTTATCCAGCTTGTGACGGAGGTTTTGATCCGTGTGGGCTGTGACGTGGACATCCTGAATGGCCTGGTGATCCTGTGGACGGATAAAGACTTTACCGCCCCACATTGAATCATGCTCCATACCTTCCAGCGAATAGGCGATTTTAACGATGTCGGTGGCCGATCCAGCCTCATTAATGGCTCTGGCCAGCATTTCAATGACGTTGGTGATCCGTGCCTGCGAAATATCATGATCTGGGTATTTCGCTTCGAATGCATCGACATAGGCCGAGGCGCGTTCGGACGCAGGTGGGTTCAAAGCACCCTCTTGTACCAGCATGATCGCATCGACGCCATCTGCACCAAAGGTCCGCGTGATGCCGTTTGAGGCCGCGTAGTAGGTGTAGATCGGGCCGTCAAAACCGGCGTCGATGATGGCTTTGCCAAGACCAGCCATGTCTGATCCCCAGTTGCCGGTGATCACAGCATCGGCACCGGAATTTACGATTTTACGGGCATAGGGGGTAAAGTCCTTAACCTTACCAATCGGGTGCAATTCGTTGCCAATAATTTCAACGTCAGGGCGTTTTTCTGTCAGGTTACGCACCGCAGCAGCGGCAACAGCTTTACCAAATGAGTAGTCCTGACCGATCAGATAAACTTTTTTCAGGCCCTCATCGGCGGCCATCACGTCAGTCAACGCGTCCATTTTGATGTCGGCGTTGGCGTCAAAACGGAAATGCCAGAAGTTACATTTGTCGTTGGTCAGCGCCGGATCAACCGCAGAATAGTTAAGAAACAGAACCCGGTCGTCAGGATTACGTTTGTTGTGCTTGTTCACAGCGTCGGTGATCGCATGCGCAATACCGGACGAGTTGCCTTGCGCAATAAACCGGATGCCCTGGTCAATCGCGACCTGAAGCTGCACCAGAGATTCTTTGCCACTCATTTTGTTGTCGAACGAAACGATTTCAAACATATCGCCATCCAGAACGCCGCCGTTGGCGTTGACCAGCATATCAGCCGCAAAGTTATATTCGGCCAGACCCTGGGTCCCGGTGGTCGCAAACGGACCCGACAGCGGGTCGATAAAGGCGATCTTGATGTTCTCAGCAAAAAGCGATGTGGCACTGACCGACAGGGCAAGTGCGGCACCAAGGCCAAGTTTGACTGTGTTGAGCATATGTAGTCCTCCCAAATATTATTAAAGCCCGCGAGATCTCAAAGCGATATCTCACCCTCCGTATCGCGAACTTGTCAAAATTCTTGCAGATTGCGCCCCAAAGTCAAGCTTTGGAACCGTTCAAACCACGATGAATCTTTGCCAGGTTGGTTTCCCAGTATTCTGGTTTCACTTTCAGAGATTTCCGGAAAGATCAACCAGCGCCTAACCATTCGATTTTTTTGTCGAAATTCGCATTTTTAAAGTTAATTAGCGACTATCTCAGACGAACACCGCGATTTTTCAGGTGTCCTATCCCATCAGGTTGACCGGGTCCAAGCGTTCAATTCCGGCCCAGAATTGACCCACTTTTCCGTTACGTCAACTTTACGAAAACAAGAGATTTCCCGAAGTTACCGCAAACGGAGGCACACGATCTGTTTCGCAGAGCAGAATTGAGTTCCACTATATTAAAACCGATTCTCTTACCCGTTAAAACGCAACCGGTTTTGCCCGAATCAAAAGACAGTTTCAGGGTTTGAAACTCAGCGTTTTGGCGGACGCAATCAGGCGCTTGCCATAATACCCTTCGAGTTGCTTCTTTTTGATATGAAACGACGGTCCGCCGACATTCAGCCCGTAAATCCGCGACCGATTTAGCGAAAATACCGGAACCGCGATGCCGTTCACATCACGCCGCCAATCACCGTAGCTGGTGCAATACCCGTTGGCCTCATACTCTTTTGCAGCATTGGCATAACTGGTCTGGCGCGCCTCTTCCTGATCTGGATGCTCACTCAGCGCGAGGGCGAATGCCGCCTGCCGGTCCGCTTCGGGCATTGCAACCAGAATTGCCCGCCCAATCGCGGAAAAGAACAAAGGCATCCGCGATCCTACATGCAGGATCAGCGATACGTCCTCGACTGAGCGCTGCACCGCAACATAGATCACGTCCAACCGGTGTAGTTCGCCCAATGCACAGGTCATGTAGGAATTCGGCCCATTGCACAACTTCTGCATTTCCACAGCCGCACGTTTGCCGATCTCAAGGCCGGACAACACGCCAAACCCCAGCTGCAAAACCCCTGCCCCAAGCCGATATGTGCCAGTGCGCGCATCGGCGACCAGATAATCCAGTTTGCACAACGTATGGGTCAGCCGCGAAACGGTGGGTTTGGGCAGGCTGGTACGTTCCGAAATATCCAGATTGCTTAGCTCGACCTCGTTGGGTCGAAAACAGCGCAGCACATCCAGCCCACGGGCCAGAGCAGTGATGAAATTCCGGTCTTTGGCCTCGTCCGGGTTTGTGGTGAAATCCGTATTTGCCATTTGTCCCTCCGCCTTAACTTGCCTCTAACGCTTTTAGTCCATGTTCCGCAAAGACCGGCACATATTGTCCGACCTTCATCGCCCGTTCCGGGTTGGATGCATTGCCGTCCAACGCCCGTTTTAGCACGCCCTGAATGATCGCAGACATGCGAAAGAAACAGAACGACAGGTAAAAGCCGAAATTGTCGATGCCGGGCAATCCGCGCCGCTCACAATATTTGGCAACAAATTCCGCATCCCTCGGAAGACCCAACGCTGCGCGATCCACACCAGCCAACCCGCGGCCTTCGGTGCCGGGGGGCATTTGCCACTGCATGATAACCGAAGCAAGATCGGCGTAAGGGTGGCCAATGGTCGACAATTCCCAATCAAGAACCGCCAGGCAATTGGTGCCATCCTTCTGGAACATCATGTTATCAATACGATAATCGCCATGCACCAATGTGCGCTGCCCATCATCGGCAGGCATCTGCGTGACCAGCAGTTCCATCAATTTATCCATCGCCGGAATTGGTTGGGTTTCCGAGGCGCGGTATTGTTTTGACCACCGGCCGATCTGGCGTTCAAAGTAGTTCCCGGGAGGCCCAAAATCGGACAGCCCAACCGCATCGATATCAACCATATGCAACTCGGCCAACACCCGGTTCATGTCGTCAATCACCGCCGCGCGCCCGGCATTGTTCATATCCGGCATTTCCGGATTCATGAAATTGCGTCCGTCAATCTGATCCATAATATAGAACATCGACCCAATTATGCTGTCGTCTTCACACAGCAAATGCATCTTGGCGACCGGCACGTTTGAACCCGCCAACGCCGATTGCACCCGGAATTCACGATCCACCGCATGGGCGGATTTCAGCAATATTCCCGGTGGTTTACGGCGCAAAACATAGTTTTTCTCGGGGCTTTTGAGCAGAAACGTCGGATTTGACTGGCCAACCTGAAATTTGGTGGCGGTCAAAGGGCCCGAGTAGCCCGCCAAATTCCTGGACAGATAGGCATTTACCGCATCCAGATTGAGCGTTTGAGAACTGTTATCCATCATTTCCCCCTAGCTATAAGTCAGAAACGCCGCGCGTTCCGTTGTTGCTAAATGCGGTGTTGCGTTGAATTCATGCAAGAAAAATTTGGCCCCCGAGAAGATAAACCGCGTCATCGAAGTGTTTTTGACCTGGAGGTTTAGCGTTAGCATCTGCTCAGATGGCGCATTCAGGCAGGCCGCGGTCAACTGCCCAATGGCTCCGCCGGAACTCACCACCAGCACCTTTTTGGCATCGGTATTCACCGCAAACGCCCGCGCCGCCTCGACCCGAGTGACAAAATCAATCCAGCTTTCACGCGCGTTTTTCAAGCCGCCATCCTGCCAATCCAAAATGGTTTCGCGCAGCGTGCGAAAATGGGTTTTACGATCACCGCGCACCGCATCAGGCACGTCGCCGTCAAACCGAACACTGAGCAGATCGTAAAAATCATACTCGTTGAATCCGGCATGAATTTCGGGCGCGGCGTCAAATCCCATCGACGCCAATGTCTGTTTTTGCCGCGTCAAACTGCCGGTGACCAGACGGTCCGGCACCCATCCGGCATCGCGCAAAGCAGCGCCAACCATCGCCGATTGTTGATGGCCAATGTCAGACAGTTCATCATAGTTATCGGCGCCAAACGACGCCTGCCCATGACGGATTACCAGCAATTCGGCCATCAGAATTCAGCCGCCAATTTTGTCCCGGCGGCATGGTATTCGCGCGCAACACGGTCGACCAATGTGGCCACATCGGTGACCGAATCAACGGCACCAATGCCCTGACCTGCGCCCCAAATCTCTTTCCAGGCTTTTGGTTTTTCTCGGTCTGTTCCAAAATTCATTGAACTCGCATCCGCCGAGGGCAGATTGTCGGCGTCCATCCCGGCGGCCACAATTGATGGCTTTAAGTAGTTTCCGGAAACACCTGTAAACAAAGAAGAAGTCACAATATCATCGGCACCGCTCGCAACGATCATGTCTTTGTAATCGGGCTGTGCATTGGCCTCATGGGTGGCAATAAACGGCGAGCCCATATAGCCAAGGTCAGCCCCCAGAGCCCGCGCTGCCAGCAAGGATTGGCCATTTGAAATAGCCCCCGACAACAACAACGGCCCGTCAAACCATTCGCGAATTTCACGGATCAAAGCAAACGGTGACTGCGGCCCAGCGTGCCCCCCGGCCCCGGCGGCAACCGCGATCAAACCATCAGCGCCCTTGCTGATCGCCTTTTTGGCAAATCGGTTATTGATAACGTCATGCAACACGATGCCGCCACAGGAATGCGCCGCCTCGTTAACCTCGACCCGCGCGCCTAACGAAGTGATCCAGATAGGCACCTCCCATTTGGCACAAATCTCCAAATCACGTTCCAGCCGCGCGTTTGAGCGGTGCACAATCTGGTTCACCGCATAGGGCGCCGCCGGTTGATCCGGGTTGTCCTGATTATGTTTGTCCAATGCGTCGTTGATCTGCGCCAGCCATGCCTCAAGCAACGGCGGCTCGCCCTCGGCCTCGCGCGCATTTAGCGCCGGGAATGATCCAACAATGCCCGCTTTGCATTGCGCGATAACCAGTTCCGGCACCGAAATGATGAACAAAGGCGAGGCGACCAACGGAATCCGCAGCCCACGCAGGGCTGCGGGAAGGTGACTGTCGTCACGCATTTACAGAACCTCAAACAGGCCAGCAGCGCCCATGCCGCCGCCAACACACATAGTGCAGACAACGTATTTCGCACCGCGACGTTTGCCCTCGATCAGCGCGTGGCCAACCATGCGCGCACCGGACATGCCATAGGGGTGACCGATGGAAATCGCACCACCATCAACGTTCAGGATATCGTCAGGAATGCCAAGTTTATCGCGGCAATACAGTACCTGCACAGCAAAGGCTTCGTTCAATTCCCACAGGCCGATATCGTCCATGGTCAGCCCATGTGCGGCCAGCAATTTTGGCACAGCAAAGACCGGACCTATGCCCATTTCGTCCGGTTCACAGCCTGCGGCCATGACGCCAACATAGCGCCCCAACGGCTCAAGGCCGCGTTTTTCGGCGACCGAAGATTCCATGATAACGCAGGCAGAGGCACCATCAGACAGCTGGCTGGCGTTGCCAGCCGTAATGAATTTGCCTTCTTTGATGGTCGAACCACCGCCAAACACGGTTTTCAACCCGCCAAGGCTCTCAAAAGACGTACCGGGGCGATTGCCCTCGTCCTTTTCCAACGTCACCTCATGTTCGGTGATTTCCTTGGTTTCGCGGTTTTGCAATTTCATTACCGTCGACATCGCAACGATTTCATCGTCAAACCGCCCGGCCTGTTGGGCCTCATGGGTACGAGCCTGCGATTGCGCAGCGTAATTGTCTTGCTCTTCGCGGCTGATCCCATACCGTTCGGCAACGATCTCGGCAGTTTCCAGCATCGACATATAGATGTCAGGCTTGTTCTTCATCAGCCACGGGTCGGCGCCAACGCGCATTTCGGCGGTTTGCACCATTGAAATGCTTTCAACACCGCCGCCAATTACGACGTCCATGCCATCGGTAATGACCTGCTTGGCCGCCGTGGCAATTGCCATCATGCCGGACGCACATTGGCGATCTAGAGACATGCCACCAACGGCTACCGGAAGGCCCGCGCGAACGGCGGCCTGACGGGCAATATTGCCGCCGGAAAAGCCCTGTTGCAGGGCCGCACCCAGCACACAATCGGCGATTTCGGCAGGGTCAACTCCGGCACGCGCAACGGCGTTTTCGATCGCATGGGCGGCCAGCGCCTGTGGCGTGGTGGCGTTGAAAGAGCCGCGATAGGCTTTGCCAATCGGGGTACGGGCGGTGGAAACAATTACTGCGTCACGCATGATATTATCCTTAAGTTGTATACTGTTATTCGGTCCAGGTCAGCGGCAGGCCCTGGGCCTCGGCCGCCTTGCGGGCATATTTACGGGTTTGTGAAAACGCGTCGAGGAGTTCGGCCTGACCCGTTGGATCCTGCACCTGATCAAAGGCGGCGGCAACGGCCTCGGGGGTGTTGTCACCGGGCAAAAGCGTGATGCCTTCGGTTTCATACACACGGGTTTGGGCAAAACAACCGCCCCCGGCACCAAGGATAACCCGCGAAGGCGCGTCCTCAGAGACCAGATACAACAGGCCAGTGGTGATTGACCCGGGCGTCAGCAGCTCGATCACATCGGGCGGCAACAGGTCTTCGGTCATGCGGGTTGTCGCTGTTGGCGCCAGCGTGTTGACGCGAATATCATCGCGCGCGCCTTCGATATGCAGCACATTCATCAGCCCCATCATCGCCGCCTTGGCCGCACCATAGTTGGCCTGACCAAAGTTGCCATAAAGCCCCGAAGACGATGCGGTCAGCACCACCCGGCCATATTTCTGTTCACGGAATATCGGCCAGCAGGCATGAGTCACACAGGCGCTGCCGATCAGGTGCACATCAACAACTTTGCGGAAATCCGCCATGGTCATTTTGGCAAATGATTTGTCGCGCAGGATGCCGGCGTTGTTCACCGCAATGTCGATGCGGCCCCATTTCTCCATGGTTTTGGCAACCATATCGGCGACCTCAGCCTCGTCTGCCACGTCTGCGCCATGGGCGATTGCAAAGCCGCCAAGGTCGCGGATTTCTTCGGCCACAGCTTCGGCGGCTTCAGAGGATCGGCCCTGACCATCGGTGGACACACCCAGATCGTTGATAACCACTTTGGCACCACGTGCGGCCAGCCCCATTGCGTGGGACCGTCCCAATCCGGTGCCTGCCCCAGTTACGATGGCAACGCGCCCGTCAAACCTGATTTCTGCCATGAAGTTCCTCGATTATTGTGTTGATATCGTTATATATTCAAAATCCACGCAACCGCGCAACCTGTTCCGCATGATAGCCGTAATCGCCCAACCATTCCGCCGAAACCCGTGCCCGTTTCATGTAGAAACCCATGTCAAACGCATCGGTCATACCAATGCCGCCATGCATTTGCACACCTTCGACCACGGCCAGTTTCGCAGTATCGGTGGCGCGCGCCTTGGCCAGTGATACGGCCAATGTGGCATTATCCGGGTCCTCATCCAGCAAACGCCCGGCGTTGGTCACAGCCGAGGCGGTGACTTCGATTTCGCACCACAGATGCGCGGCGCGGTGTTGCAGGGCCTGAAAATGGCCGATGGTAACGCCAAATTGTTTGCGTTCCTTAAGATAGCCAACGGTCATGCCAAAGGCCCCCGCCGCTAATCCGGTCATTTCCGCCGCAAGCGCCGCCTGCCCGGCCTCAAGTGCCGGTTTCAGAACGGTCATTGCGTCGTCAACCGTGCCAACCACGTCGTCGCCAGTGGCCTCAACATTATCAAACAAGATACGCGCAGCATCGCGGTCATCAATCATCGATTGCGCGTTGCTGGTGATGCCATCACGACCCTTGGGCAGATCAAACAGCGTCATACCGTCCGCGGTGCGGGCCAAAACCAGCACACGATCAGCAAGCCCACCGTCGATGACAAAGGTTTTACTGCCGTTCAAACGGAACCCGTTGCCGACCCGTTGTGCCACCATCGCGGTGGCGTCGGGGGCAAATTTGTTTCCCTCATCAATGGCCAGGGCATAGGTCATATCGCCTGATGCAATCGCCACAAGCGCGGCTGCACTGCGATCCGTCGTCACCTGCCGCAGGGCCGTCGCGGCAATAACGGCGCTGGACAGAAACGGGCTCGAGACCAGCGTTTTGCCCATCTCAGCGGCCAGAACCCCGGCTGCGGCATGGCCCATGTCCGAGCCACCAGCAGATTCCGGCACCAATATGCCAGCCCAGCCCATCGCTGCCATTTCGTTCCACAAAGCGGCGTCATAGGTTTTGCCAGAATCGCGCAATTTGCGCAGATGCGACACCGGCGCCGCATCGTCCAGAAAGCCACGCGCAGCATCGGCGAGCATGACTTCTTCTTCGGTTTTTGTCAGATTTGCCATGTTTTAAACCCCAAGCCCCAGAACCCGCCGCGATATAATGCTGAGCATCACTTCGGATGTGCCACCTTCGATCGAATTTGCCTTGCTGCGCAGCCAATCCGCCGAATCAGCGCCCTGTTCACCACCCCATTCCAGCGCATCGCTGCCGCTGGCCGACATTAACAATTCGTGGCGTTGTTTGTTCAACTCGGTGCCAACATATTTCAGCATCGCCGAGGCATCACCAACACCCTGCCCGCCTTCGGCCTGGTCTTTGTACCGCTCAAGCGTCAGACCAATGGCCAGCGCATCAACCTCGGCTTTCAACGCCGCCGCGCGCAATGTTGCATCACTCAACCCGCCGGTTTGATCCGCCAGAACCGCGCCCAAGGCACGGCCGCCGCCAAGCCCCTGACCACCGGCGCTGATCATTTCACGTTCATGGGTCAGCAGATATTTCGCAACGTCCCAACCGCGGTTAATGGTGCCAACGACCTGTTCCTTGGGGAATTTCACATCGTCAAAAAACGTCTCGCAAAACGGCGATACACCGGAAATGAGTTTGATCGGGCGGGTTGTCACCCCCGGCGACGTCATGTCGATCAGCACAAACGAGATGCCCAGATGTTTCTTGGCGTCGAGATCGGTGCGCACCAGCGCAAATATCCAGTCGGCTTTGTCGGCATAAGACGTCCAGATTTTCTGGCCGTTCACCAACCAATGATCGCCGTTATCTTCGCATTTGGTCTGTACCGACGCCAAATCGGACCCGGCGCCCGGTTCGGAATAGCCCTGACACCAGCGCACTTCGCCGCGCGCAATCGGTGGCAGATAATGTAGTTTCTGCTCTTCGGTGCCAAAATGCAGCAAGGCAGGCCCAAGCATCCAGATGCCAAAGCTCTGCAAAGGCGAGCGCGCATCAATCCGGTCCATTTCCTGATGGAATATCTTTTCGCAGGCGCGGTCCAGCCCGGCGCCGCCATAGGCCTTTGGCCATGTCGGCACGGTCAGCCCCTTGGCCGCCATCCGTTCTAACCAAGTCCGCTGGGCGTCGGATTCAAACACCCAGTTCTTACCGCCCCAGCAAATGGATTCTTCGGTGTTGCCACCTTTGCGCATCTCGGCGGGGCAATTCTGCTCTAACCAAATGCGCAGCTCTTTGCGAAACTGGTCTGGATCGGTGCTGTCAGACGTCATGATTTTCCCGCCATATTGGCCTGTGTGTTCCGCTGTGCAGAATTGCATTTCATATTTGGATTGACAAGAATGTTTTACAACGGGATGACTCGGGCCTGCCTTCATGGAATGATTTACGCGACTGATCAAGGAGACGACGATGCGAGCGATGTTAAGCACTGTAACCGGTGGACCAGAGACGCTGGAATTGACTGAAATGCCTACGCCAGAGCCAAAAAAGGGCGAAGTCCGCCTGCGCGTTCGGGCCTGTGGGGTGAATTTCCCTGATACATTGATCATTCGCGATATGTATCAGGTACGGCCCACCCGTCCGTTTGCGCCCGGCGGCGAAGTTGCTGGCGACATTGAGGCGATTGGTGAGGGTGTTCAAGGATTTAGCGTTGGTGACCGTGTTTTGGGACTGCCCGGAAACGGCGGCTTTGCCACACATTTGGTGCTCCCGGCGGCCAAACTGATCCCGATCCCGGATGATATGCCATATGACGCTGCGTCCTGCCTTATCTTTACCTACGGCACATCGCATCACGCGCTCAAGGATCGCGCCAAAATCCAACCTGGCGAGTCGCTGTTGATTCTGGGCGCGGCCGGGGGTGTTGGTGCTGCGGCGATTGAATTGGGTAAAGCCGCCGGAGCCCGCGTTATTGCCGCGGTATCGTCCGAGGAAAAAGCACAGTTTTGCCGCGATTTAGGCGCGGACGAGACGCTGATTTACCCACGCAAATTGGACCGCGACGCCCAAAAGGCGTTTTCCGCCGAAATAAAACGTCTGGCCGGGCCGGATGGGGTTGATGTGGTTTATGACGCGGTGGGTGGTGAATACGCCGAACCGGCAATCCGCGCCATGGCCTGGGAAGGTCGGTTTTTGGTGGTTGGTTTCCCGGCTGGCATCCCCAAAATCCCACTGAACCTGACGCTGCTCAAAGGCTGCCAGATTGTTGGTGTGTTTTGGGGCGCCTCCACATTGCGCGATCCCAAAGGCCATGCGGAAAATGTCGCCGAGCTGTTCCAGATGTATGCCGAGGGCAAGATCAAACCCCGGATCAGCGCCTCGTTTCCGTTGGAGAAATCCGCAGATGCGCTGGTGATGATTCAGGACCGCAAGGTGCTGGGTAAAATCGTTGTGACGCTGGATTAAATTGCGTTGAAACAGAGGTTTAACAATGGTGACACGGGCCACGATACGGCCCGTGTCACGCCTTTGGGGCTGATCAACTCAGCCCAAATGCGTGCTGTCGTTGAACCCCTTAACGCTCATCTTGTCGCCTTCAATCACGATGCGACTGATAGACCCGTTGGCGGCTCCGTTAAAGGCGAACGGTTCGGACCCGCTGGCAATCGCCATAGCCGCCCCAATAACACCGCCATGCACCATCACAGCGACCCGCTGGTCCGCGTGACGCGCCGCAATGCGCAACAATCCGGCGCGCACACGGGCGTGCAAAATGGCCGTGGTCTCAGCCCCCGGAATTTCGCCCCATTCCTGCCCTTCGATGGCACGGATAAAGCGCGGGTCATTCTTGGCGGCTTTGATGCGGTACAACCCGCCATCCCATTCGCCCAAACAAACCTCGCGCAGATCGCCTTCGATTTTCGGCTCCAACCCCAGATGTGCCGCCAGTGGCGCCGCCGTCTGGTGGGTTCGGCGCAACGTGGTCACATAAATCGCATCAATCGGGTCGGTTTTCAGGAACTCACCGACAGCGATGGCCTGGACCTCGCCATTGGGATGCAACGACGGATCGCCGTGGCCATCCACCATCGGAAACGAATGCCCAGGGCGCGCCGGTTCGGTCTGGCCATGCCGGATAAGCAAAAGATCAGCCGCGCCTTTGGGCGGCGAATAGACATGCTGGTGGTATTCTTTGATCATTTTATGGCCTCACTCTGGGGGTCTGCGCGCGATATTGGGCGCGATTCTGCAATTGGCCCGACGCTAGTGGACCCATCCCAAAAGGACAAATCATGAGAATAATTGAGACTGGTACAGACGAGCTTTTGTGTTCGGTCACCAACCATGTGGCGACGATCACCCTGAACAATCCGGCCAAACGCAACGCGATGGGCGACAAAATCGGCCCGGCCCTGCGTCAGATGCTGATCGAAACAGAAACCGACCCGGATGTGCGGGTTTTGGTGCTGACCGGAGCAGGCACCGCGTTTTGCGCTGGCGGCGATATCAGCAGCATGGGGGATCGATTGGCCGGCGGCGGCGCGCCGGATCGCGATGCCATGATAGAGCGTTTGAACGAGTCACAACAGGCTATATCTCTGAAACTATACAACTTTCCCAAACCCACCATTGCTGCCCTGCCTGGCGCTGCGGCGGGTGCGGGCATGTCACTGGCGCTGGCCTGCGATCTGCGGATTGCAGCCACCAGTGCGGCGTTGGTTCCGGCATTCGGTATGATCGGCCTGTCGGGTGATTTTGGCGGCAGTTGGTATTTGACGCATCTGATCGGCCCCGGTCGCGCCAAGGAAATCTATTTCACCGGTCGTCGCGTTCTGGCCGACGAAGGCCACGCCCTGGGGATTTTCAACCATGTGGTTGCGGACGATGAGTTGGCGCAAACCACCGCCACAATGGCCGCGAAACTGGCGGCAGGCCCGCCCATCGCGCTGAGCTATATGAAGGCCAACCACAACCATGCGGCGGTGTCGGATTTGGCCAGCACGTTGCAGATCGAGGCCGGGCATATGATTCGATCAATGCTGACCGTGGATCACAAACAGGCGGCCTTCGCCTTTATGACCAAACAAAAACCGGAATTTTCGGGGCGCTAGACCCCTTAATCACGAAGGACACAATATGAAAAACCGTCAAGTACTGATTTCAGAACTGCCAACCGAGGCGCTGACCCTGGATCACTATACCATGCAGGATGCCGATATGCCGACCCTCGGCGAGGGCGAAGTGCTGTTGCGCACCATCCTGATGTCGATCGACGCCGCCAACCGCGCCTGGATGAAGGGCGCAACCTATCGCGCTGCGGTCAATGCCGGTGACGTTATGCCAACCTATTCCCTGTGCGAAGTCATGCAATCAAATAGCCCGCGTTTGGCCAAGGGTGACATCGTCGCAGCCGAATCTGTCTGGGCCGATTACGTCACCTGCGACGCCCGCCAGGCACAGAAACTGCCCGATGTGCGGCCGCTGTCCAATCTAATGTCGGTCTACGGCATCCCCGGCAAAACCGCGTTTCACGGGCTTGTCAGTGTTGGTCGCCCAATTGCTGGCGAAACCGTGTTGGTGTCCGCCGCCGCCGGATCGGTCGGCGTTTATGTCGGGCAGATCGCCAAGGCACTTGGCTGCCGCGTCGTCGGTATTGCCGGTGGGCCAGAAAAATGCGCCTGGGTTGTGGACACGTTGGGTTTTGATGCCTGTGTTGATTACCGCGACCCCAAAATGTTCAAGGCATTGCGCGCCGCATGCCCCGATGGCGTTGATATCTATTTTGACAATGTCGGCGGCCAAGTGCTTGAAACTGCTCTGTTTATGATGAACGAAAAGGGTCGCGTTGTTTGCTGTGGCGCAATCAGCCAATACGACACCGCCACCCCATCAGGGCCGCGTAACCTGCCCGGATTGATTGTGGTGAAACGTCTGCGGATGGAGGGGTTTATCGTGATGGATTACGCCGATCAGGACGCTGTTGCCCTGCGGGCGCTGCGCACTTGGGTTGAATCCGGTCAGATCACGGTGCTCGAAGACATCGTTGAAGGATTGGAGAACGCCCCGGCCGCGCTGATCGGCCTGCTGGCTGGCGACAATAAGGGCAAGCGCATGGTGCGTGTTAGCCCAGATTCAGAATAAAGGAAACAAAACATGAGCGCTATTGATACCGCAATTGCCAAAGCCACAGCCAAAATCGGCGAAGTGGTCGGCGTATCGAACTGGATTTTGGTTGATCAGGCGATGATTGATGACTTTGCCAAAACCACCCAAGACAACCAGTGGATTCACGTTGACCCAATCCGTGCTGCCGCTGAAACACCGTTTGGCGGCACCATCGCACATGGGTTTCTGACCCTGTCACTGGCCAGCCGTTTTTCCTATGACTGCTTTGGCATGTTGCCGGGGCAGGTCATGGGCATCAACTATGGTTTAAACAAACTTCGATTCCTGTCGCCGGTCAAAGCCGGATCACGGCTGCGCGGGCGGTTTGTGTCCAAAGCGGTCACCAAACGCAACCCTACCGAAATGTTGCGTGAAAACATTCTGACCGTTGAAATCGAGGGCTCAGAAACCCCGGCTTTGGTTGCTGAATGGTTGGGGTTGGCGATCTTTGCCGCCGATGATTAAGAACCGACGATTAAGACGCGTGATAGTATGCAGACAAGGCCCAATTGTGTCTTGTCTGCACGAGATCGGCCCATTTGAGGCGCTGGAGTCCCACCTGAGCCATCGCACACTGGACACACTTAGAAATATCCAGTTTAAATGAAGATAGATGTGGGATGATTTGAACAATGACTAATATACTGGTGCTTAACGGCCCCAACCTAAACCTATTGGGAACACGACAACCCGAAGTATATGGATCAACGACACTTGCGATGGTGGAAGCGGCCTGTGTAAAGCACGGGCAAACGCTGGACATGGAAATTAGATGTTTTCAGTCCAATCACGAGGGTGCGTTGATTGATGCCATCCATGCCGCCAAAGGCACGCAGGATGGGCTGGTTCTGAACGCCGGTGCCTATACACACACGTCGATTGCGCTGATGGATGCCATTGCATCGGTCGAATTGCCGTTGGTCGAAGTGCACCTGTCCAACATTCATGCCCGCGAAGAATTTCGCCACAAATCCTATATCGCCCCGGTGGCGTTGGGGCAAATTTGCGGCTTTGGCTCGCAGGGCTATTTGTTGGCCTTGGATGCGCTGGCCTTGCATCTGTCAGTCGCGGAGGAAAAATGACCCTGCATGACTACCTGTATTTCGTCTCAGGCGCCCAATCTCTCGAAGAATTGTGGACCGCACATACCGAAAAAATGGCCAGCTATGGCTTTGATCGGCTGATCTATGGCTATACTCGCTATTTGACCAAAACATCCTTTGGTGATCCCGAAGACTTTCTTGTCCTGACCAACCACAACAATGATTATGTTGATGGTTTCCTGCACAGTGGGTTGTTTTTTCACGCTCCGATGCTGCATTGGGCGCGCGAAAACGAAGGCGCTGCAAGTTGGCAGCTGATGGCCCAGATGTTGGCCAGTGGCACCCTAACGGCGCAGGAACGGCGGGTTCACGACTTTAATGTCCGAAAAGGCGTTACTGTTGGCTATACCATCAGCTTTAGACCGGTGTCCGCCAGATCCAAAGGCGCCATATCTCTGTGTGCCGAAGCCGGGTTAAACCAGGCCGATATTGATGCGGTATGGGATGAACATGGCCGCGATATTTTGCTGATGAACAACATCGCGCATCTGAGAATTCAGACCCTGCCCTATACGTCGCCGACCCGGTCATTGACCAAACGTCAGCGCGAAGCTCTGGAATGGGTTGGGGATGGCAAGACCACGCAAGACATTGCGCTGCTCATGGGGCTGACCTCGGCCACGGTCGAAAAACACCTGCGTTTGGCGCGGGAATCGCTGGCGGTCGAGACCACGGCACAGGCGGTTCTTAAGGCCTCAATGCACAATCAGATGTTTGTGCTCGAAGCCTAAGCATTATCATGCATGGACGGGCGATTGCGCCTTTTTCCAAAAACATCTTATTTCAGGAAACTTCGCTAAGGTAAGGAATTCATTACTTTCCTGACGTAGGGGAAAGGTGCAGGTTGATCATGTTCCGTGAGTAGTGGCTTTGGCCTAGGAGCACCGGGAAATGACCCTTGAAGAATTACGAGGCTCTCTGACCTGTTCGGCTCGGATGTGAATTTCGCACATCTGGGTCGGAGAATTGAAAGGCCCGTTCCATCCCCATCGAATCGGGGCCTTCAAAGAATTCGGGGCCGCAGTGATGCGGCTCCGAAGGCCTGTCCGCAGAAAATTTGTTTCTGCACCCTTTATGATTCTGTCCAAATCCCCCCAACATCTAATGTTTGGAAAATTTCATTATGATCGCGCCGCCAACGGTGATCATCGTCGAAACCACTTTCATCAGGTCGAGCTTTTCTTTCAGAACAAACACGCCAATCAGCAGCGCAAATATAATGCTGGTTTCACGCAACGCCGTGACCAATGCAATTGGCGCCTGGGTAAAGGCCCAAATGACCAGCGAAAACGCAATAAACGACGCACTGCCGCCCAACAAACCCTTCAGTTTACGGCTGCGCCACGCCAACCTTAGGGTGCCGGGCTTCCAAACTGACAGAATCACGCTGTAGCCAAGGGTCGACCCCAACGCCAACAAGCCGTAAAATCCGATGGCGGTGCCAGCAATCCGCGCGCCAGTGCCATCCACCAGTGAATATGAGGCGATGAAACAGCCGGTGATCAGCGCCAGTCCAACCGCTTTGCCGTTGCGCTGGCCGTCGCTTTTGCGCACCAATGCCAGGCTCATGATGCCAGTGCCAATGGTTAACACGCCGATGATTTCCACAGTGTTAAGCTCGACTCCCAGAAACAGCACCGAAATACCGGCAACAATCAACGGCGCGACACCGCGCGCGATGGGATAAACCAGCGTCAGATCGCCGTATTTATACGAGAGCGGCAAAAAGAATTGATAGCCAATGTGCAAAGCAATCCCGACCAGCAGATACGGCAGGCTGTCAAACACGGGAATCGGCACAAACAGCAGGGTTAACGCGGCAAGCGGCGCCTGCCCGAGAATCACCGCTGCCATATTGACGAATTTATCGCCTGAGTCTTTGATCGAGGCATTCCAGACCGCGTGCAGTATGGCAGCCGCGATCACCACCAGGAAAATCTGCGTCGTCATGACGGTCTCCTTTGCAAAAGTATTAGGGCAACTGTCACAAAGAAAAGGGCAGGACACAATCTGTGCCCTGCCCTAAAATTCATCAAATGATGCAAAAGCGTTTAGCTGCTCATTTTGGCAACTTCGGCTGCAAAGTCTTCTTTGACAACGTCGATGCCTTCGCCAACTTCCAGACGCACAAACCCGGTGATTGTGGCACCGGCCTCTTTGGCAGCGGCGCCAACGGTCAGGTCAGGATTCACAACAAAAGTCTGGTTCAGCAACGTGACATCGGCAAGATATTTTTTCATCCGGCCAACGATCATCTTTTCGATCACTGCCTCTGGCTTGCCGCTTTCACGAGCAATATCCATCTGAACTTTTTTCTCTTTTTCGATCACGGCTAGGTCCAGATCGTCTTCGCTCAGCGAAGCGGGGTTCACAGCAGCAATATGCATTGCGACCTGTTTACCAAACGCTTCTTCGCCGCCGGTCATGGCAACCAGAACGCCGATGTTGCCCATGCCTGCAGCGGCTGCATTGTGCACATAGGACACAACGGTGTCGCCTTGCAGGACAGACATCCGGCGCACCGACATGTTTTCGCCAATGGTGGCGATTTTGGCGGTGATGGTTTCGGCAACGGTTTTACCGCCCAGGTCTGCCGCGTTCAGCGCGTCAACGTCCGACACACCCAATGCGGTTTTGGTGATGGCAGCAACCATGGCTTGGAAGTCAGCATTTTTGCCAACAAAATCGGTTTCCGAGTTCACTTCGACGGCAACACCTTTGCCACCATCGACGCAAACGCCAACCAGACCTTCGGCGGCGGTGCGACCGGATTTTTTGGCCGCTTTGGCCAGACCTTTGGTGCGCAGCCAATCCACGGCGGCGTCCATGTCGCCGTCAACGGCGGTCAATGCTTTTTTGGCGTCCATCATGCCTGCGCCGGTGCTGTCGCGCAGTTCTTTGACCATAGATGCTGTGATTGCCATCTTTTGGGTCTCCTCAAATCAAAACGGGATTGGGGCAGGTATCACCTGCCCCATATAGGTAGTACGTCACATGGGTGTGACGGATCAGCTTGCGGCAGGTGTCTCTTCTGCAACCGCGTCAACAACAACTTCTTCGACAGCAACAACTTCTTCAATCGGAGCTTCTTCGAATGCACCGATATCAACGCCAGCCGCACCCAGTTGGGCCGACATGCCGTCAAGACATGCACGGGCTGCCAGATCGCAATACAGCGCGATGGCACGGGCCGCATCGTCATTGCCCGGGATGATGTAATCAACACCATCAGGCGAACAGTTGGTGTCAACAACAGCAACAACAGGAATGCCGAGCTTGTTGGCTTCGGCAATGGCCAGCGCCTCTTTGCGCACGTCAATGACGAACAACAGATCAGGTATGCTGCCCATTTCGCGGATACCGCCCAGCGATGCCTGCAATTTGCCCTGGTCACGTTCCATGCCCAGACGCTCTTTTTTGGTCAGCCCGTCGGTGCCGTCTTCCATCACTTCGTCCAGCTTCTTTAGCCGAGCGATGGATTTGGAAACAGTCTGCCAGTTGGTCAGCGTACCGCCCAACCAACGGTGGTTCATGAAATACTGTGCTGATTTCTCAGCAGCATCGGCCAGCGGAGTTGCCGCCTGGCGTTTGGTCCCAACAAACAGGACACGGCCGCCTTTGGCCACGGTGTCGCGAATTGCTTCCAACGCCTGGTCCAGCAGAGGAACAGTTTGCGTCAGGTCAAGAATGTGGATGCCATTACGCGCGCCATAGATATAGGGACCCATACGTGGGTTCCAACGCTGCGTTTGGTGACCAAAGTGAACGCCAGCTTCTAGCAGCTGACGCATGGTGAACTCGGGAAGAGCCATGCTCGGAGTTTCCTTTCCGGTTTAAACCTCAGTGGGGGAACTCAGAGCGAATGCTCCAACCGGCGGACCTTTGAAGATTTCTCCTCCATCGGCCCAACCCCCACCTGCGGGATTGAATGGCGCGCGTATATGTCAGGTTTGGCATGGGGGCAAGGGCCAGATCACGCATTCGCGGCGCAGCTACATATTGCAGCTACATATTAGAGCCATTGCAGCTACATATTAGAGCCATAGACAGCTTTGGCCTTTTTGATTTTCGATTCCAGATCGGCCTTAATTTTAACCAGTTCCCCAGTCATCTGCGCCTGTGCCTTTCTAATCCAGTTGTCATCAACCTCTAAAGCGGTCTTTACCGCAGCCCATCTTTTGTCACCGTTTAACACCCCTGCAAACAGAAACACATGCGGCCAGTCCTTGGTGTTTGAGCCCACCTCTAATGTGGCATGTAGTTGTTTCCAATCCGTGGTTTTCAATAGGCCCGACAGTATTTTATCGGGTGTATTATCGTCGATCGACACAGCTTCATTGGCATTTGCAGTCCATGAATCACTGCTCATGGTCGTGTGCATTTTATACCCAAAACAACTACCGCAAGAGTTCAGCCGATAACTCCCCCCTGCCCCCAGTTGCAAATACGTGGCCCATTTGTCGCGGCTGGGTTTATCCTGTTTGGCAAACGCAGCATCAAGCAACACCCCGACCGATTTCGGCGTTGCGTTGGCATTGGCCAAACAGGTTTTGATGATCTTTTCACGATCCTTCATCTTTATTTTGCGGCGCTCAGAATCATTCATCATCGCCTTGATTTTATTCTGGCGGTCCTGCTCTTCGGCGGCCTCGCGGCAATCGCTTATCAATAGGCGTCGACCAGCAGAAAATTTGGTCCAGCGTTGTTTTGATTGCACGCGGCCAAAGCGGGTCAATATTCCGTTCAAATCAAAGGACGCCTCAAAAACCCCTTTGGGGAGGGCGCGGGTAATTTCTTCTTTTATATCATCAATTTGGCCTTGAAAAAACACATCCAGATGCCCGGCAACGCCGCCTTCGATCCAGTTGGCCGCTGCGATGTCGGTGTTCAGGTTTTTGATCATCGCCCCCAGCTTGGCCGGATTGGTATGCAATTCGCCGCGCTTGGCGCTTTTGGCGAGATCTTTAAAAACAGCGGCCCGGCCATTGGTGATTTTCTGCTGCTTGGCCACGTCCTTGACCGAGGCAGGCGCCACAGGGTCCATTTTCTTAACGGCGGCAAGCAAATCGTCCACAGATGTTTGCGCCGCCACAAGAGTGTCGAGAATTTTCTTGAACGCAGCCTCCGAACTGGTTGCGGCTTTGGACGGAACATTGGCAGAAACTTTGGCGATTTTCATAACTGAACAGCCTTTTTGTCAAATGAGAACATTGCTGTTTAGGTCGGCGACACAGCAATAAAGTGCGAACATATCAGGCAACAGAATCGGCTCTTTTTCAACATAAAATTGAAAGTGAGCGTTTGATTTCATGATTTTCTGCTAAATACTTCGGTTTGTCAGTGCTCAAGCAGCCTATGCCCGCCCCGAACGATTTCGCGACAGGCCGCCGCCAGGGTTTTGCGATCGGCAAAATCGGCAACCCGCAGTGGGTCGTGGTAAATAACTTCAACCGAGCCGGGATTGCGCGCTGCCATTGTTTTGATCAGATGGCTGCCAAAATCCATATCGCCCCACCAGCCGTAAAACCGCACCGGTTCACCAACAGGCGCGTGATAGATCACCGTCACTGGTTGAATATACATCTGGTCGCGCAGATGATCCGAAAAAAACGCCTGAAACAATGCGGTTTTGAACGGCAACACCCGAAGCCCATCCGTTGAGGTGCCTTCGGGAAAGAATAACAGTTTATGCCCGGCCAGCAGCCGTTTCTCAAATAACAGCGTCTGCTCACGGGCACGTTTGGGATTGCGTTCGATAAACACAGTGCCGGTGGCGCGGGCCAGCCAACCAATGCCCGGCCAGCTCGCCACTTCGGACTTTGAAACAAAATAGATACGTTTGCGGGCGTTCAGCGTGAAAATATCCAACCAAGAGCTATGATTGGCCACAACAGCACCCCGATGCGACATCAAATCACCCGAGGTGCGGAATTTTATGCCGAGAATGTAGAACGCACTGCGACAGACAAATTGGGTGATGAACGGCGTCACCGGGCGATGCAATCCGCATAGCGGCCGCTCAATCAGCCGTAGCAGTAACAATAGGATCAAGCAGCCAAACACCAGCGTGCCCAACACCAGCCCACGCAACACGATCCGCAGCCAGCCCATCGGTCCTATCACCACCGGATCCGGCGCCGTTTCGCTATGCCAAAGCGGGTTCATCGCGCCCGTCCTCCGGTGTAAATCCGCCGCTGACGTTGGTTCATCCGCGCGGTATCCATCACCAGACAGACATCGGTGGTGTTAAAGTCATGGTCGACCCAGGCCCCCTCGCCTACAAAACCACCAAGCCGCAGATAGGCCTTGATCAACGCTGGCGTTTGCAGCATCGCGCGCTTCCGATCAAGCGTATCTGCGTCCAGTAAATCCATGCTCTGATACTGCGCGTCGCGCGCCTTTACCCGCAGATCACCCGGCGCCAGATGGTTCCGGTGCAGCATCGACAAAGGCTGCGCCAATGCCGTCACATCGGTGCCGTGAAAACTGGCGACGCCAAACATGATTTCGATGCTGTGGTCCCGCACATAGTCGGCCAGCCCGGACCAAAGATGAAACATCGCCGTGCCGCCGCGATAATCGCAACGTAAACAGGACCGGCCCAATTCCAACAGCCGCCGACCGCTGGATTTCAGCAGGCCCAGGTCATATTCATCCTCAGAATAGAATTGCCCGGCGGAAATCGCCTGAACGTCGCGCAATAATCGATAGGCACC
>JBLHMP010000009.1:0-65924 GCA_047623555.1 Granulosicoccus sp. | reverse complement strand
GGCGAAAACACCTGATCGGTGGTGCCAAGCTCGACCACATGACCCAAATACATCACCATCACCCGATCACTCAGATAGCGCACGATCGACAAATCATGGCTGATGAACAACAGCGTGGTCTTTTCCTCGCGTTGAATTTCCATCAGCAAATCGGTCACCGCGGCCTGCACTGATACATCAAGTGCAGACACAGGTTCATCCGCCACCACAATGCGCGCGCCACCGGAAAACGCCCGCGCAATGCCGACGCGCTGTTTCTGACCACCCGAGAGCTGTCGTGGCATGCGGTCGGCAAATTCACGCGGCAGTTTCACCAGATCCAGCAGCTCCAGCATCCGATTGCGACGCTCGGTCTCGCTGTCGCCAACGCCGAATATCTCAAGCGCCCGGATGATCTGGCGACCGACGGTCATTGACGGGTTCAGCGTGTCAAACGGGTTCTGAAACACCATCTGAATATCGGACACGGTTTTGGTGTCGCGCTGCTCAATCGGGATGTCTTCGATATTGCGGCCATCCAATTGGATTTCGCCGTCAGTCGCGGTTTCCAGTCCCATCAGCACCTTGGCAAAGGTGGATTTGCCACAGCCGGATTCCCCGACAATGGCCAAAGTTTCGGATTCGCGCGCCTCAAAACTTAGGGTTTCATTGGCTTTTACAACCTTGGTCTCGCCGCCACCAAACATCGCGTTGGCCGCCACCTCATAGTATTTCTTAAGGTTGTCCATTTTCAGAACCACTTTGCCAATCGGGTTCTTTTCCTTTTTCTCGCTGACTTTGATCGGGGCATCCCAGTCGATTTCCTGGAACTTTACACAGCGTGAAAAATGCCGGTCGCTGCCGGTGACCAGGTCCATCGACACATCTGCGGCGTCACAGCGCCCGGGTTCGAAATAATCACAGCGCGGGCCGAAATTACAGCCCGGCGGGCGTTCGTGGGGCAGGGGGAAATTGCCCGGAATGGCGACCAGAGGATGGGTGTTTTTGTCAGCCCCGGGCAGTGGGATCGATCGAAACAAGGCCTGCGTATAGGGGTGTTGCATGTGGTCAAACACATCGGTGATTGAACCACGCTCAACCGCTTCGCCGGAATACATCACGCAAATCCGGTCACAGGTTTCAAGGATCAGGCCCAAATTATGCGAGATGAACAACATCGACGTGCCATATTTGCGCCCCAGATCACGCACCAGTTCAACAATTGATGCCTCAACGGTCACATCAAGCGCCGTTGTTGGCTCATCCAGAATGAGCAAGGCAGGTTCGGACATCAGCGCCATGGCAATGACGATGCGCTGTTGTTGGCCACCAGATAATTGGTGCGGATATGAGTCCAAAATCCGCTTGGGGTCAGGCAGTTTCACATCTGTGACAACCTGCAAAGCCCGCACAAAGGCCTCCTTTTCCGATACCTTCTGATGGATCATCGGTACTTCCATCAACTGCCTGCCGATCTTCATCGCCGGGTTCAGGCTGGCCATTGGCTCCTGATAGATCATGGCGATTTCACTGCCGCGAATATCACGTAATTCCTGCTCAGACATCGCCCCCAGATCACGGCCCTTAAACTTGATCGAGCCGCCAACAACACGGCCGTTCTTGCCCAGGTCCTGCATCACGCCAAGCGCCACAGTGGATTTACCACAGCCAGATTCGCCAACAAGACCAACAGCCTCGCCGGGTCGCACCGTCACAGAAAAATCCATAACCGCAGGAATTTCCCTTAACCGGGTAAAGAACGAGATCGACAATTTATCGATTTCAAGGATCGGCCCATCATAATCCGCTTTTGCCATCTGTTCTCTCCTTCGAAGGATGCTGCCTGATCATCCCTGATCTTCTTTTGTTCAAAAATATCCCGGGGGTCCGGGGGCTGGCCCCCGGTCCGGTGCTATCAGTCCTTAAGACTTTCTTCGCGAAGCCCATCCGCCAGCAAGTTCAACCCCAGTACCAGCGACAACAACGCCAACGCCGGTGGCAGGGCAGGGTGCAGATAGATCGACAAAAGCTTGCGCCCCTCATTGATCGTGCTACCCCAATCCGGGCTTTCCGGTGGGAGACCCAGACCAAAGAACCCTAATGTCCCCAAAAGGATGGTAGTATAGCCAATCCGCAGACAGAAATCTACGATCAGCGGCCCTCGCGCATTGGGTAGGATTTCCCAAAGCATGATGTACCATGATCCTTCGCCACGGGTCTGTGCCGCCGCCACATAGTCGCGGGTTTTGATGTCCATTGTCAGGCCACGCACAATCCGAAACACGGTGGGCGAGTTGACAAAAACCACCGACACAAACACCACTAAAATACCGCCCGGTATGTCAAACAGGTCAAGTGCCGAAGGCAGCGCCGGAATGCTAAAATCCTTGTTGTCGACCAAATACCCATCCGTTGAAATCAGCGACAGATACAGCCAAAGCATCACCCCCAACACGCCAATCAGCAACGGTGTGCGGATTTTGGGCTGCGTGTGATAGCGCGAATTCAGCAGAACGCCGACAAACACAATCGGGAATACGAACAACACGGTCGCCATAAAATTCGGCACGCCGGTCGCCACAATCTCAGGCGTCACCAGCAGATAGAACAACAGGATCACCGGGAATGCCAGGATCAGGTTGGCCAGAAACGACAACAACGTATCGCGCCGTCCGCCAAAATATCCCGCGGGCAGACCTAGCGTGATGCCAACCATAAAGGCAAACACCGTCGCCAATGGCGCGATCTGCACCACCACCCAGGCGCCTTTGACCATCCGGCTAAACACATCGCGTGCCAGATTGTCGCCGCCAAACAGATACCAAAGATATTCGCCTTCTTCGGGGCGTTTCAGCGGTGTTCCGGGGGCCTTGTTCTTCATACCTGAAATTTGATCCAGCGGATCATGGGTAATGATCAGATCCATCGCCCCGAATATGCCGGTAAACACCCAGAACATGACCAGCGCATAGCCGACCATGCCAATGGGGCTGTCAAACAGTTTGCCGTAAAGCCCCAGCTTGCGTTTATAGGCAATTGACGCGGTAAACAGGATGACCAGTGCTGCCCAGACAGGCAAGAACTGATACAGCACACGCATGATGATTTCGAACGTTCCAAGAGGTTCCATATTCTCAGCCCTCCCTTAAGAAATTCGGATGCGTGGGTTAAGATAAACGTAACCGATATCTGATATCAGCTGCGTCACCAGAACCACCACGACGGAAACGACGGACACGGCCAACAACAGCTCAATGTCATTGTTGCTGGCGGCCTGCACCAGCGTCCAGCCAAAGCCTTTGTAGTTGAATATGGTCTCAACAATGACCACCCCATTCAACAACCACGGCACCTGCAACAAAATGACAGTAAACGGCGCGATCAACGCATTGCGCAGGGCGTGTTTTATAACGATGTCAGAAAACTTAACTCCCTTCAGACGCGCGGTGCGAATGTACTGGGCTGTCATCACCTCGGTCATGGCGGCGCGGGTCATGCGCGCAATATAGCCCATGCCGTAGAGAGATATGGTCAGTACCGGCAAAAAGAAATTCTCAAACGTCGGTGCTTCGGCGACCCGAAACCAGAACCCGACCATCCAATCCGGAAGCCATGAAAACCCGTAATCTTCGGGCATATTGGCCGCCGCCTGGGTCGCTGTGCCTTTGAACCATTTTAGGCCAACCGCGGATGATGAAAAAATGGCGATAAAGATAACACCAGACACATATTCCGGCGTTGCCGTTGAAAGGATCGAGAATGTCGACAATGTCCGGTCGGTTTTTGAGCCTTCTTTCATGCCTGCCAGAACACCAACCAGCAATGCCGACGGCACCATCAATAACAAGACCCAGAACATCATGGCCCCGGTCCGACCCAGCCGCGCCGAGATAACACCGCCGACATCTGTTTTGAATACGGTCGACGTTCCCCATTCTCCTTGCAGGATACCACAGCGGGTCGGGGCCTGCGCGGCCTCTTCAACGGTAAAAATGCCGGTGATGCAACGCCCGGTGACACCGTTTTCGCCCTCAAGGGTCCAGCCCCGCAATACGCCAGTCCATTCACCATATTTGACATAGAGCGGCTGCATATAGCCCTCTTTGGTCAGCCAGCTGGTCACGGCCTCGTCCGACATGCGGAAGTTGCCTTGGGTCTTGGCCAGTTTTTCGAGGTTCGGGTAAAGGTTGGTCAGAAAAAACACGATAAACGTCAGGCAAATAGCCGTCAGTATCATCACGCCTGATCTGCGTAAGATAAACAGTCCCATAATGTTCCCTGTTGGTCAGGAGATTGGCAGACCCATTTTTTGGGCCATTTTCGCTAGTGACACAGTTGCTCTGTGCCTTGGGCCGTTGGTGACTGCGCCCAAACCCGGGGTCCGAATTTGGGCGCAGTCAGTTTCATAAGGTGTGCTTAGGACGCATAGCCCCATTTATATTGATGATGCTCAAACGAAACATGCATTTCGGTGCCAACAAGGCCCTCTTTCATGTGACGATAGATCGAGCGCCAATATGGCTGAATGGTAACGCCTTCGTCTTGAATGAGCGCCTCCATCTGTGCCGCAATTTCACGACGTTGATCGGCATCGGCCAGCGACAATGCTTTGCTCAGCAGTTTGTCAAAGCCTTCGTTGGCCCAGCCAAATTCATTCCATGCTTCGCCTGTTTTATAGGCCAGCGCGTGGATTTGAACGCCAAGTGGGCGGTGGTTCCAGTTGGTTGAGCTGAACGGGTATTTCGTCCAGTCGTTCCAGAACGTTGAACCCGGCAGAACCGTCCGTTTCACCTTGAACCCGGCATCGCGCAGCTGGGCTGCGACCGCGTCGGTAGTGTTTTTACGCCAGTCATCGTCGATCGACATCAGTTCGTGCTCAAAGTCCATCATGCCGGCTTCGGTCATCAGCGCAGTGGCACCTTTGACGTCAACAACCAGTGGAGGCAGCTTGGCATATTCCGGGTGGATCGGCGAAACATGGTGGTTTTCGGCTATTTCTCCACGGTCCGAATAGCCCAGCTCAAGACAGATGCTGTTGTCTACGGCCATCGCCAACGCTTTGCGTACACGTTTGTCCGCATAGGGTTTCTTGCCGTCGATTTCAGCCAGCTGGTTGGGCCGGATCACGATTGTACCTGCTGTTGCTGCCGAGGATTTAACAAAGTCAAGACCGTCCAGAACGTCGATAAATTCACCAACGGTTTCATGCAGCATGTCAACTTCGTCTGATTCAATCGCCGCAACCCAAGCCGATGGATCGGTGCCAAAATCGATGTACTCAATACGGTCAAGGTATGGACCACCGTAAACTTCAGTGCCCCACCATGTGTGGTCTTCGTTGCGCACGAGGGTACATTTCACGCCAACTTCCAACTCGGAAATCAGAAAAGGGCCGGTACCGACGTTCTTGGTATAATCAACGTTCTGGAACGATTTATGCGTGACCGCCGAAGGATAATCCGACATGCCCGCAATCAACGAAATATCAGGGCTTGGCAGGTCCAGGCGCACGGTGTGATCGTCGACCACGGTGATGGCCCCTGCGGCGGCCTTGTTGGTTTCAGGATCAATCATGGTGGCAAAACGGCCCGCCATGGAATTGCCTTCGACGCTCTTGTCACACCAGCCTTCGACGTTGCGCGCAACGTCAGCAGCGGTGAAATCGTCGCCATTGTTCCACCTAACACCTTTGCGGATGTTCAACGTGTAAACGGTGGCGTCCTCGTTGACTTCCCAGCTGTCCAGCAACATGCCGCGAAACGATCCGTCCGAGTTATACTCGACCAGATATTCGAGTGTGCCACGGGTTTCGTTACCATGCTCGGACCAGTCATAGGTGCGCGGCTCTTTCAGGGCGCGAACACTCATCTGGACCCGCAGGTCCCCGGAGGGTTTGGCGTGAGCTTCGGCGAATGCCGGCGTATCAAGGCCAATCATGCCATAGGCGGCAACTGCTGTGACCCCCAAAGACGTGGCGCGGGTCAGGAATTCACGACGGTCAAGTTTACCATCTTTGCATTCCTGTGCGTGCATCTTTGCGGCCCAGTGAACTGGTTTTCCATTGATTGTTTGCTGTGTCATTCGTGTCTCCCTGAGGCACTTTTTTTGAATTGAACCCAAAACTGAAAACAGCTTTGGTGTTTTCGAATTGCTACTGGACTTGTCTTAAAAATCTCAAGCCGCAAAACATCCCCGTTTAGACATTGCGCACGAGTTTGGCAGCGGCGTCAACGGTTGCTTACGCTTTTTGGTGTAATATTTGCGACATAAAGCATGTAAGAAAACGACAAATCCGCGATCCTTGTGGCACAGTCATCCACCGCGTTACCCGTTTTTGTGGCTAAAAACGGGCCGAAATTTTGGATTACTTTTGTATAAATCTGTTTACAAACCCGGGGTTACAGAATGCCAGTCGCGCATTTTTGATCGAAACCAGGTGCGTTGCCGTTTGGCAAACTGCCGGGTTGCGATACCCGCCCGTTCGCGCGCCTGATCCAGCGAGGTTTCGCCGCGCAAATACGCCGCGATTTCTGGCACACCGATGGCGCGAAAGGCGGGCAGGCTGGGGTCAAACCGGTCCAGCATGGCGGCGACCTCGTCCAACGCACCCTGTTGCAGCATCAGATCAAACCGGCGCATGATCCGCCCTAGTAGCCAGTCGCGATCAACGTTAAACACAATCGGCACGCAATCCGCCAAGGCCAGCACCGGCGGTGGCGTGTCGGCCTGCCAATCGATCAGACTGCGCCCGGTCGCGGCCAATACCTCCCATGCGCGTTGAACCCGGGCGCGGTTGGCGACATCAATCGCATCGGCTGTTGGCGCGTCTATTCCGCCCAGAAGATCAGCAAGACACACCGCATCCGCCTCAGCCCGAATTTGTGGTGGGATAACAGGGATTTCGGCCATGCCGCGTGTCAGAGTTGAAAAATACAAACCGGTGCCGCCAACAATGATCGGTCGCTCGGGCCCGGTCAGCAACGGCGTCACCTCACGCAGCCAATGGCCTGCGGAATAGGGCTGTTGCCAGCCTACATGCCCATACAGCTGATGCGTCGCCTGTGCCTCTTCCTTAGCGGATGGGCGCGCCGTGACAACCCGCCAGCAGTCATAAATCTGGCTGGCATCCGCATTGACGATCACACCACCATGATCGCGGGCGATCTGCAGCGCCAACGCCGATTTACCTGATGCTGTAGGACCCGCAATCAACACCGGTTTGTCTGGCGGGATCGGCGGGATATTAGATAAGCCTTTAATTGTATCGTCCTCTTTCTGTCATTTTCTTGCTATTGCCCGCCTATGGTGCATTGAATCCAGCGACGTTTTCCTTCATTTTGCGCGAAATTAACCCCGCGCCACCATGGAGTGCAATATGAGCCAAGCCCCCATAGCCGAATCTGACCTTCCTGACACGACCCATAAACGGGTCATGCTAAAGATTTCTGGAGAGTCGTTGATGGGGGATCTGGGGTTTGGGCTGCATCCGCCAACCGTTCAGCGCATCGCCAAAGAAGTTCAGTCGGTGCAGGAACTGGGGGTTGAGATTTGTATGGTCATCGGTGGCGGCAATATCTTTCGCGGCTTGCAAGGCTCGGCGCAGGGGATGGAACGGACCACGGCGGACTATATGGGCATGTTGGCGACGGTGATGAACGCGCTGGCGATGCAATCCGCGCTTGAGGCGCTCAAAGTCCACACACGGGTGATCAGCGCCATTCGCATGGACGAAGTCGCCGAACCCTATATTCGCCGTCGCGCGGTGCGACATCTGGAAAAGAAACGGGTGTGCATCTTTGCCGCCGGAACCGGCAATCCCTATTTCACCACGGACACAGCGGCGACGTTGCGGGCCAGTGAAATGAAATGCGAAGTCATCTTCAAGGGCACCAAGGTCGACGGGGTTTATGACAAAGACCCGGCCAAGTTTGATGATGCGGTGCGTTATGACGAGGTCAGCTATGATGAATGCCTGTCCAAACGTTTGGGTGTGATGGATGCCAGCGCCATCGCCCTGGCGCGGGATAACAATTTGCCGATTATTGTGTTCTCATTGGATGAACCGGGTGGCTTTCGCGGTATCCTTGCCGGGCGCGGCACCTATACAAAGGTCCATGGCTAACGCTATAGAACATCAAAAGACTATTAGAACGGGCCGCTAAGGCCCGAAGGAGAGCAGCATGTCAGACGATTTTATGTTGGATACCGACGATATTGAACGCCGCATGAACGGCGCCATCGCGTCTTTGCGTACCGAATTTGCGTCTTTGCGCACCGGACGGGCCAGTGCCACCATGCTGGAGCCGATCATGGTCGAGGCCTATGGGCAGCGAACGCCGATCAATCAGGTTGGCACGGTCAACGTGCCCGAACCCCGGATGGTCACGATCAACGTGTGGGACAAATCCATGGTCAACGCCGTGGAAAAGGCCATTCGCGAAAGCGGGCTGGGCATTAATCCACAGTTGAACGGCACGATTATTATGTTGCCGATCCCGGAACTCAACGAAGAGCGGCGCCGCGATCTGACCAAAGTCGCCGGACAATACGCTGAAAGCGCCCGTATTTCGATCCGCAATATCCGTCGCGATGGCATGGATCAGATCAAAAAAGCCAAGGCTGATGGCATCTCTGAGGATGATCAGAAATTCTGGGAAAGCGAAGTGCAGGATTTAACCAATAAACTAATCGGAACCGTCGATTCGTCGCTGGAAAACAAGCAAACCGAAATCATGCGGGTCTGAGACACCGACAAATGACCAAAGCCTCAGATATTGTACCAGTTGACCCTGTTCCATCCAATGGCCCGCGCCATGTGGCGATCATTATGGATGGCAATGGTCGCTGGGCACAGGCGCGTGGGCGGCCGCGGTTGTTTGGTCATCACGCCGGTGCCAAACGGGTGCGCGAAGTGGTCGAGATTTGCCCAGAGCTTGGCGTCAAATACCTGACTGTATTTGCCTTCTCGACCGAAAACTGGAAACGCACCCAGACCGAAGTTGCCGGTTTGATGAGCCTGTTTCGCCGCTATATCACCAAAGAAACCCGTGCCTTGGCCGAACGCGGTGTGCGGGTGCGCTTTATCGGTGACCGGATGCGGCTTGACCGGAAACTGGTTGATCTGATGGACAATCTGGAAAAGCTGACGGCGGGCAATGACCGGGTGCATCTGACCATCGCGCTGAATTACGGTGGCCGCGATGAGGTGGCCCGTGCCACACGTCGGATGGCGCAGGACGTCGCGGAAGGCAAATTGCGCCCCGACGACGTTGATGAGGAAACTCTACCGCGCTATTTGGATACCCATGTTTTACCCGACCCCGATCTGGTGATCCGCACCAGCGGCGAGGCGCGTATTTCCAACTTTTTGCTCTGGCAGTCGGCCTATGCGGAATATGAATTCATTGACACGCTCTGGCCGGATTTCACCGCCAAGGAACTCGGCGAGTTGGTTCAAAACTACCGAACCCGTGATCGCCGGTTTGGGGCGGTCGCAATATGAGCGGGCCTGGTCGTTGGTCTGATCTGCTGCCGCGTATCCTTTCGGCGGTGGTCATGGTTTTGGTCGGTCTTGGTGCCGTGGTGCAGGGTGGTTTGGTGTTTACCGCGCTTATCTCGCTGGCTTGCGGCATTATGGTCTGGGAATTGGCCCGGATGTTGTTGCCCGGTCGCCCCGGCGTGGCGCTGCAACTGGGGTTGCTTACCGGTCTGACATTTCTGGCGGCGATGAACCTTGAACCGGTGTTTACCGCGCCTTTGCTGCTGGCGCCGGCACTTGTTGGTTTTGGTCAGATGGGCAAACGCCGGGTGCTGTATACCGTGTACGCGGTGTTTATCGTTTTGGCCGGCTTTGGCATGATCTTGGTGCGTAACGGGCTTGGGTTTGACTGGATGATCTGGCTGTTGGTCATCGTCATCGCCTCTGATGTGGCGGGCTATTTCGCTGGTAAATCCATTGGCGGGGCAAAACTTTGGCCGCGTGTCAGCCCCAACAAAACATGGTCCGGCACCATTGTGGGCTGGGTCGGGGCGGCATTGGTCGGGTTCTTTTTTGGTTCTGATATTGGCGTCGGCGCGGCGCTGGTAATCCCGTCGATATTGCTGGCAATGGCCGCACAGGTCGGCGATATCGCCGAAAGCGCGGTGAAACGCAGCGCCGGGATCAAGGATTCCAGCAACCTGATACCGGGGCATGGCGGATTGTTGGATCGGTTTGATGGCATGTTGGGCGCCTCGGTGTTTGTTCTGGTCTTTGGCCAACTTATGGGTTTACCCACCGGAGTTATGTGATGCGTCGGGTCAGTATCCTTGGGGCGACTGGTTCGGTCGGCCAGAACACAATTGACCTGATCGCGCGTGCGCCACAGGACTATGATGTTGTCGCGTTGACCGGCGGCCATAACATCGCACAATTGGCCGCAGATGCGCGTTTGGTGCATGCCGATATCGCAATTACCGCCTATGACAGTCACCTTGAGGATTTGCGCGCCGCGCTGGCCGGGACCGACATTCAGGTCGCCGCAGGGCCATCGGCTTTGCGCGAGGCCGGTGCGCGGCCTGCTGATTGGGTGATGTCGGCCATTGTTGGCGCTGCGGGGTTGGCGCCGGGCTTGGCGGCGCTAAAGCAGGGCGCGACACTGGCGCTCGCCAACAAGGAATCGCTGGTCTGTGCCGGGAAATTGGTGCTCGAGACGGCGGCGAAATATGGTGGCCGGTTGCTACCTGTGGACAGCGAACATTCGGCGGTGTTTCAGGCGTTGACCGGCGAAGACATTACCGCGGTTGAGCGTATTATTATCACCGCCAGCGGTGGCGCATTTCGCGACTGGCCGATTGAGGCGCTGAAATCGGCGACCCTGGCCGAAGCATCAAGCCATCCAAATTGGGACATGGGCCTGCGCATCACGATTGACAGCGCGTCGATGTTTAACAAAGCGTTAGAAATTATTGAAACCAAAGAATATTTTGGTGTCGCGCCTGATCAAATCGAAGTAATTATTCATCCTGAATCGCTAATCCATGCGATGGTTGGGTTTAAGGACGGTGGCATCATGGCGCATCTTGGCCCGCCAGATATGCGCCACGCCATCGGCTATGCGCTGCACTGGCCTAAACGGCAACATCTGCCGGTGGCGCGTCTTGATCTGGCGCAGATCGCCAATCTGTCGTTCAAGGCCCCGGATAATGTGCGCTATCCGGCGTTACGGCTGGCACGCGATGTGATGCAGCGCGGCGGATTGTCAGGCGCAGTTTTTAACGCTGCCAAGGAACGTTGCCTTGATGCGTTTATCGCCGGGCGCATTGGGTTTCTGGACATGGCCGAAATCGTCGAAGAGGTTCTGAACCGGTTTGAGGCCGAGCCGGGACTTATTGATGCCTCAATAACCCTTGATAACGTCATGCACACTGACCATCTCGCAAGAGAGTGGGCCGATTCAACAATGATAAACCGAGCAGGATAAAATTTTGGACATATTCTCATTAATTCCGCAGTTTGGCGGGTTTCTGTATACGGTGCTGACCTTTGTTGTGGCCTTGTCGGTGATTGTCGCCGTGCATGAATACGGGCATTATATTGTCGGCCGCTGGACCGGAATTCACGCCGATGTGTTCTCAATTGGCTTTGGTCCGGTTGTGTACAGTCGCGTCGACAAACACGGCACCCGCTGGCAGGTCGCGGCACTGCCGCTTGGTGGATATGTTAAGTTCAAAGGCGATGCCGATGCCGCGTCCGGCAAGGATGACGACGCAATGCAGGCCGCCGGGATGGACCCGGATGAGTTGCGCAAAACTATGCATGGTGCGCCGCTGTGGGCCCGGTCTCTGACCGTGGCCGCCGGGCCGATATTCAACTTTGTCCTGTCGATCGCGATCTTTTCGTCGCTGTTTATGTTGCGCGGTGTCGCCAGTGATCCGATGGCGGTTGGTGAAATACGCGCGTTGCCCGCCGGGTTTTATCAGCTTCAAAAAGGCGATGAGGTTTTGGCGATTGAGGGCGTTGAGACGCCAAGTTTTGATGACGCCACAGCCTGGCGTGCCTTTACTGACGGTATTCCGGGGCAGGCCATTCTTGACTATTCAGTGCGCCGTGATGGTCAAACTATGACCGTCGAGGGACCCTATCTGTTCCCGGCACTGGTGCTTCAGGTTGCGCCCCGCAGTGCTGCGCAAGACACTGGTCTGCAGCCAGGAGACGTTATAACGGCCATTGATGGCAATCCGATCTATGGCTTTGATCTGCTTAAAGAGGCGGTTGAGGCTTCGGATGGTGGGGCATTGTTGATCGACGTCTGGCGCGATGGCGTCACCGAAGAATTCACGCTGGCGGCACGGCGGGTCGATGAACCTCAGCCCGACGGTGGCTTTGTAACGTCCTGGCGCATCGGCGTTGCCGGGGGTATGGCGTTTGAGTTGGCAACAACAACGGCCGGCCCGATTGAGGCGTTAGAGGGTGGAATTTCGCAGACCTACGGCGTTATTAAGGGATCGCTGTCCGGGCTATGGCACATGGTGAACGGCGATATCAGCGCCAAGAACATGTCAGGCCCAATTGGCATTGCTGAAACTTCGGGCGCTATGGCGTCACAAGGTTTGATGAACTTTATTGCATTCATTGCGGTGCTTTCGACGGCCGTGGGGCTGCTAAATCTGTTTCCGATCCCGATACTGGATGGCGGCCATCTGGTGTTTTACGCCTATGAGGCCATTGTCGGGCGTCCGCCCAGCGACGCCGCGTTACGGGTGCTGATGGGGACGGGGCTGGCGATGATTCTGTCGCTGATGGTGTTTGCGACCTGGAATGATGTGTCCAATCTGGTCAGCCGGTTTTTCTCGTAAAACCAGTCATTTGGGCAGAGCGCCCTAGTCCTGACACATTGTCCGGCTAGTCTGATGCTACGCGGTAAGTTGAATCGCGTTTCAAAGGATTTGTAAAATGCAAACAATGCAACAGACATATCGCGGCCTCAGCCTGATCATGCAACTGAACTGGGATCGATTTTTGAGCCTGTTTATCGTTGTTGCGGCCCTGTTTGTGGGCGCATTTCTCGGCAGCCTATAGGCGCGCGATCAAATCGACCCTTAGATTAGTGCCAATCGGGTCGTTTTGTGGTTTTGACAACACTCCCTAATCCCGATACTCAGATTATCATTGAATGCGAGTATTGGGGCTGATCTATGATTTTGGCGAACGATTTGGATATATCCAGCGGTGCTCGTGTAACGCGCACCCATATCTGGTGTCAGCTGCTAACAGCAATTTTCTTTGTATTTGCAACGGCTTTGGTTGCTTTGCCCGGCTCAGCGCAGGCGCAACAATATCAATTCACCTCGATCCAGGTCGAGGGAAATCAGCGAATCCAAACCAGCACAATCCTCGACTATACGGGAATCGAACGCGGTAAATCGGTGTCTTCCGGACAGTTGAACGACGCCTATCAGCATATTCTTGACAGTGGCGTCTTTGAAACCGTCGAATTGATCCCCCGTGGCAACACGTTGATGATCAAGGTTACGGAATATCCGACAATCAACATAATCAACTTTGAGGGCAATAATCGCGTCAAAGATGAGGCACTGGCCAGTTTGATCGTGTCAGCCCCGCGCCGCGTGTTTAGCCCGGCACAGGCCGAGCGGGATGCGGCCCTGTTGGCTGAGACCTATTCACAGCAGGGACGGGTATCTGCGGTTGTGACCCCCCGTATCATTCGGCGCAATGATAATCGCGTTGATTTGGTGTTTGAAATTGCCGAGGGTGCCAAGGTTGAAGTTGAGCGGATCAGTTTTGTCGGCAACAAGGCCTTTTCGGACCGACGCCTGCGGCGAATTTTGGGAACCAAACAGGCCGGAATTCTGCGGACGTTTATCAAGGCGGATACCTTGATCGAGGATCGTATTGAGTTCGACAAACAGGTGTTGCGCGATTTCTACCTGTCACGTGGCTATGTCGATTTCCGGACCACCAGCACAAATGTTGAGCTGACACGCGAGCGCGATGCGTTTTTCTTTGTGGTGAATGTGCAGGAAGGCCAGCAGTTCCGCTTTGGCGCCATCAGCACCACCAGCGAAATCAGCGCAGCAGATGCCGTTATATTCCAAGACGTCATCAAGGTTAAGCCCGGTGTGGTGTATTCACCGGTATTGGTTGAATCAACAATTGCCCGGATGGAACGTCTGGCCATTCGCCAAGGTATTGATTTCTTGCGGGTTGAGCCGCGGATCACCCGGAATGATCGCGATCTGACGCTGGATGTTGATTTTGTGCTGACCAAAGGCCCGCGCATTTTTGTTGAACGTATCGACATTGAGGGCAACACAACCACGCTCGACCGGGTCATTCGCCAACAGTTCCGTATCGTCGAAGGTGACCCGTTCAATCCGCGTGAAATTCGCGAAAGCGCCGAACGCATCCGTGCGCTGGGGTTCTTTGCAACGGCCGATGTACATGCCCGCGAAGGCGCGGCGCCTGACCTGGTTGTGGTTGATGTGGATGTTGTCGAAGTGCCGACGGGATCGCTTAGTTTTGGTGGATCCTATTCTGCCGACAGCGGCTTTGGTATTGCCATCGGGCTACAGGAGAGCAACTTTTTGGGTCGTGGTCAGCGTGTGGCTTTGACCTGGTCGACCGCTGAGGAGGCCCAAAACATTACGTTGGGCTTTACCGAGCCCTATTTGCTGGGCCGGGAATTGCAATTTGATCTGGATCTTGGCTATGCGAGCACGGATTCAACATTTACCGACTATAATACAAAGGTGATTTTCTTTCGCCCGGGACTGACCTTTCCGATCAGTGACAATGGCAAACTGCAACTGCGGTTCTTTGCTAATAATACCGAAATGATCGAACGGTCAGGATCGAATGCTGGTGTCGTTATCACAAACGAGATCGCAGCGGGCGCACTGCAAAGCAACGGGGTTGGATTTACTTATATCTATGACAGCCGTCTGACTGGCCTGAATCCAAATGCAGGGGTCTTGTTTGAAATCGGTTCGGATTTTGCCGGACTAGGTGGCGATAATAAATACATCAAGAGCAAAGCGAAACTGGTTGCTCAGACCCGGGTCTTGCACGAAGAGGTCGTGTTGCGCGCGACACTCGAAGCCGGGGCGCTGAATTGGCAAACCGGCACCTCGAGCCGCACCTTGGATCGCTTTCTTTTGGGCAGCCAGACAATGCGTGGTTTTGAACCGGATGGCATTGGCCCCCGGGATGTTTCGGGAATATCGGATGACGCATTGGGCGGCAACTTTTATGCGGTGGCCCGGTTTGAGGCGGATTTCCCGCTTGGCCTACCCGAAGAGATCGGTATCCGCGGCGGGTTGTTTTATGACGTTGGCAACCTTTGGAATCTGGACAAAGTCGACACCACTGGCGCGACAATCGTCGGGGCCAGCGGATCGTTCCGCCATGTGGTCGGGATTTCGATTTTGTGGGAAACTGTGATTGGGCCGCTTCGGTTCAACTTTAGCAAAGCCCTGAAGAAAGAGCCATTTGACCGGGAAAAGAATTTTGACCTGACGCTTTCGACCAAGTTCTGATATGCAACACGTCGAAATGGCGGGATGGCGATCAATAGGTAATCAACTGCTGCGGCTGCTGTTTTGTATGGCGTTGTTGTTGGTTCCTGTTGCGCTGCAGGCCCAGCAGTTGGGGATGTCACAGGCGCCGATCCTGACAATTGAACCGGATCGGCTGTTTAACGACTCAGACTTTGGCAAACGGGTTATTCGGCAACTTGAGGCCGAAAGCGCGGTTCTTGTCGCGGAAAATCGCAGAATAGAAGGCGAGCTGACAGCCGAAGAAAAGGCTTTGACAGAGCGGCGCGCCCAAATGGAGCCTGCTGTTTTTCGCGCACTTGCGGATGCCTTTGACATAAAGGTTCAGGAAACCCGGCGCATTCAGGATGCCAAGACTTTGGCGCTTGGCCAGTTGCGCGATAGCAATCGGCGGATATTTCTGCAAACAGCCCGCCCAATACTTGAGGCATTGCTGCGCGAATCCGGCGCCGGGGTCATTCTGGATCGCGACACGATCTTTCTGAGCGCCAATGCCACCGACATCACTGATCTGGCGATTGTGCGGATCAATTCGATTTTAGGCGATGGGGCATTGGCGGACGACAACAGTTCGCCATAACGACATGCTTATGGCCGCATACTAAAAACCCACGTCTTGCTCAGACGCGGATGGGTTGGTACTCAGTCAGGCAAAGACGAATAACAAGGACATGAATATGACAAGCGAATTGCTGAGTGCTGATATCCAGCTGATTCAACGCATCCTGCCGCACCGCTATCCGTTCCTGTTGGTGGACAAGGTTGTTGATATTGACGGCACACGCAGTGCACGCGGCATCAAGAATGTCACCATGAACGAGCCGCATTTTCAGGGCCATTTTCCCGGCACACCAATCATGCCCGGCGTTACAATTGTTGAGGCAATGGCCCAGACCGCTGGGGTGATGATTGGCGTGGCGATGGACATGGCCGACCGTGATCTGCTGATCTTTTTCATGGCTATCGACAAATGCAAATTCCGTCGCAAAGTCGGCCCCGGCGATGTGTTGGAAATGCAGGTCACCACATTGCGCGGCAAACCGGGCGGCAAAGTCTGGCGCTTTGGCGGTCGGGCAACGGTCGAAGGCGAAGTCGCGGCCGAGGCTGAATTTACGGCGATGATTGATCTGCCAAAGGATTGAATCACATGGCACAGGTACATTCCAGCGCGGTCATAGAACCGGGCGCGCAGATCGGTGCGGATTGCATAATCGGCCCGTTATGCGTGATTGGTGCGGATGTTGTGTTAGGCGATCGGGTTGAGCTGAAGAGCCACGTTGTGGTGACCGGCCAGACCCAGATCGGCGATGACACGGTGATCTTTTCGTTCTCGGTGATCGGTGAAATCCCGCAGGATTTGAAATTTCAGGGCGAGAAAAGCCGCCTGATTGTTGGTAAACGCAATCGCATCCGTGAACATGTAACAATGAACGCAGGCACCGATGGCGGTGGCGGCGTCACCCGTGTTGGCGATGATGGGTTGTTTATGGCCGGCTGCCACATTGCCCATGATTCCCAGATCGGCGATCGGGTGATTGTGGTGAATTCGGCGGCAATTGCCGGGCATTGCGTGCTCGAGGATGATGTGATCGTCGGCGGCCTGTCTGGCATCCACCAATTTGTGCGGATCGGCAAAGGCGCAATCATCGGTGCGGTGACGATGGTGACCAATGACGTGATTCCATACGGTCTTGTGCAGGCCCCAAGGGGGGTGCTTGACGGGCTTAATCTGGTTGGTCTGAAACGCCGTGGCGTGGCGCGATCCGACATTTCCGCTCTGCGCGCCGCATTTCAGAAATTGGCGCAGGGTGACGGCACCTTTCAGGATCGCGTCCGTCAATTGGGCGAAGACACCAGCAGCGACTATGTCCGCGAGATCGTCACCTTTGTATCGGGGCACAGCGACCGGTCCTTTTTAACGCCGGGGGACTGATACTATGTTGGCTTTGATTGCTGGCTCGGGCCGCTTGCCTGCTGCTCTGCTGGCTGAGTTGGACAGCGCTCCGCTGATGATTTGTGCGCTTGAGGGGTTTGTGCCTGACGGCGTGCCTGTTGATCTGAATTTCCGCATCGAAACGCTCGGCAGTTTGCTGCTGCAGTTGCGTGAAAAAGGCGTGACCGGTGTGTGTATGGCTGGCGCGATTGAGCGTCCGGCGATTGATCCGTCCAAAATTGATGCGGCGACGATGCCTTTGGTGCCGGTGATGCAACAGGCCCTGGCCGCTGGTGATGATGGTGCGTTGCGCGCGGTTATCACGATTTTTGAGCAGGCCGGGTTTGCCGTTCAGGCCGCCCACGACATTGCCCCGAACCTATTGCCGGATGTCGGCTGCATGACACATGCACAGCCCAGTGATCAGGCGCATCTGGATGCCGCGCGTGGCCAGCGGATTGTTGACGCAATGGCGTCCATAGATGTGGGCCAATGTTGCAGCGTGCATAAGGGACAGGCGCTGAGCGTCGAAGGTGTCTTTGGCACCGACTGGATGTTGCAAAGCCTAACGTTTCGCCCGGATGGTACTGGTGGGCTGTTCTACAAAGCACCAAAATCCGGTCAGGACCTGCGCGCCGATCTGCCAACCATCGGTGTCGAAACGGTGCAGTACGTTGCTGACGCCCATCTTGACGGTCTGGTGATCGAGGCGGGCGGTGTCATGGTGCTCGATCTGGCGCAGGTCATCGCCGAATGCGACCGGCAGGGCCTGTTCCTATGGGTGCGCGAGCGAGACGCCTGATGCATGTCTTTGTCATCGCGGGCGAGCCTTCGGGCGACCGTCTGGGGGGCGCATTGATGCAAGGGCTGCATGACCTGCGGTCTGGTATTACCTTTGAGGGGGTTGGTGGTCCGATGATGATGGCACAGGGGTTAGACAGCCTGTTCCCGATGGACGAACTGTCGATCATGGGGCTGGCCGAGGTGCTGCCCAAATACCGCCACCTGAAACGTCGTATTGCCCAGACAGCGGCCGCCGTGATCGCGGCGCGCCCTGATGTTCTGATTACCATCGACAGCCCGGATTTCTGCCTGCGGGTGGCCAAATTGGTCAAAGCCGCAAGCGATATTCGCACCGTGCATTATGTTGCCCCCACCGTTTGGGCCTGGCGTCCGGGGCGGGCGGTCAAAATGGCCAGGGTGGTTGATCACGTGCTGGCGTTATTCCCGTTTGAGCCGCCGTTAATGCAGGCCGCAGGCATGGATTGTGATTTCGTTGGCCACCCGGTTGTCGCCGAACCCTTGGCCACAGACGCGGAAATCGCGGCGTTCCGGGCCGCCTATGATCTGGGTGATGCGCCGGTTTTGCTGACCCTGCCGGGATCGCGACGTGGTGAGGTATCACGCCTTGCGCCAGTATTTGGCAAAGCTTTGGACATTGTAAACGCCCAACATCCCGATTTACGGATTGTGGTGCCCGCTGCCGCCCCGGTGGCAAATCTGGTTACCGAACAGACCGCCGACTGGCCCGCTAAACCGGTGATCATCGATCCAACCATGCTTGATCTGGCCCTTGCGCAGGCGCATAAACGCGCGGCGTTTCGCACCGCCAGCATCGCGCTGGCCGCGTCCGGCACTGTGTCGCTTGAACTGGCGGCCGTACAAACGCCGATGGTGATCGCCTATGATTTCAACTGGCTGAGCCGACAGATTATCCAGCGTATGATGCTGACGGACACCGCCACTTTGGTCAATCTGGTCAGCGACACGCGGGTGGTGCCGGAATGTCTGGGCCGTGATTGCCGCCCCAATCTGATCGCCCAACGCCTTGGCGAGGTTCTTGCCGCACCAGATGCCCAGAAGAACGCCATGGCGCTAACCATGAAACGTTTGGGCCAAGGCGGCAAAGCCCCAGGATTGCGGGCGGCGCAGGCCGTTTTGGACCGGCTTTAGGCGGATGACCTTGGATTACCTGATGTTCGCATTGTCCGCCGGATTGGCGCAGGTGCTGACCAATCTGGACAATCTTGCGGTGCTGTTTGCCATGTTGCTGTCTGTAGGAGCGCTGCGGGCGGTGGCGGGCTATGCCACTGCGCAGATACTGGTGTTGATCACCGCCTTTGGTATCGCCGTTGGGGCCAGTGATCTGATCACCGGGGACACCGGATATCTGGGTTTGGTCCCAGTTGGTCTCGGTCTTTACACCCTTTGGAAACGCCACGCGGCACCGCCCGAGGCACAGACATTCGCCCCGGCCTCATATGTCATGGCGACAGTGATGTTTTTGGCAATGTCGTTTGATACGTTTGCGGTGATGGCGCCGCTGCTGATCGACAGCGCCCCGGTGTATCGCGCTGCGGCGATGACCGGGGTGTTGGTGGCAATCGCGTTAACCGCACTGTTTGCCCTTGGGTTGTCACGGGTCGCCGGGCAGGCGGGTGCGTAGGCCGCAAAGGCCGAAACCCTTGGGCCGTTTGCGATGATTTTTGCCGGGATTTATGTGCTGATCGACAGCGGATCAGACGTGGTTTAATAGCCGCGCCAAATCCAGCCACCGCCAAACATGCGACTGCCTTCGGTTTCATAAAACACACAGGCCTGACCGGGTGAAACGCCCTCTTCGGCGCTCATCAATTCGATCTCGGCCTCGGTGTCGGAAATGGGCCGCAAAATCGCATCGCGGGGTGGCCGGGTCGACCGCACCCTGACCATGATATGCCACTCATCCCGGTTGGTCATCGGCTCATCCGCCAACCAATTGATCTCGCGCACCGGAATGGTGCGGGTTGCCAACAACTCTTTTGGCCCGACAATTACCTGTCTGGCGTCCACATCCAGCCGCACCACATACAACGGATCGACCAGACCGCCGATCCCCAGACCTCGCCGCTGACCGATAGTATAGTGTATGACGCCGTTATGTTTGCCCAACACACGCCCATCCGCATGCACGATATCACCGGGATTAATCGCATCCGGGCGCAGTTTCTTGATCACTGCGGCATAGTCGCCATTGGGCACGAAACAAATGTCCTGACTGTCGGGTTTATCTGCAACGCTTAGGCCGTATTCGGCTGCCAACGCCCGGGTGGCGTCTTTGGACGGCAAATGGCCAAGCGGAAAGCGCAGAAAGTCGAGCTGTTCTTGCGTGGTTGAGAACAGGAAATACGACTGATCGCGCGCCCCATCCGCCGCACTATGCAATTCCGGCCCGTTTGGCCCGGTGAGGCGTTGGATATAGTGACCAGTGGCCATGCAATCGGCCTCAAGGTCTTTGGCGGTTTGCAACAGATCCTTGAATTTCACCCGTTCATTACAGCGAATGCAGGGCACTGGGGTCGCCCCGGCGAGGTAACTTTCGGCGAATTCATCAATCACCGCGTCCTTAAAAATGTTCTCATAATCCAACACGTAATGCGGAAAGCCACGTTCCTCGGCCACGCGGCGGGCATCGTGGATATCAACACCGGCACAACAGGCGCCTTTTTTAGCCAAAGCCGCCCCATGATCATAGAGCTGCAAAGTCACGCCAACCACGTCATATCCCTGATCCGCGAGCAAAGCAGCCACAACGGAACTGTCAACGCCACCAGACATTGCCACCACAACCCGCGTCTCTGAGGGTGGTTTGGCAAAGCCAAGCGAGTTTACGGGGTGGGGCGAATCAAGCGCCATTTTCGGTGTCTCCTGCGGTAAATTAAGAAGTCTCGCAGAATATAGGAAAATTCTAGACACTCTCAAGGGGCGGTTTCATGCGTTTTTAAGACCGTGGCGTCAAAGTTTCCTGGAAATACGAGAGGGAAGCTCGATGTACCTAAGAAAAGTCGAAGGCCCACGGGCCGTAACATTACCTAATGGTTTGACGATGACACGGGCGGATTTGCCTGATGCAAACACCCGTCGCTGGGTTGCCTCGCGCAAAGCTGCTGTGGTGCGCGGGGTGCTATTTGGCCTTATTACACAGGGCGAGGCGCTTGTTCGCTATGGTCTAAGCGACGAAGAATTCCAGGGCTGGGTCGCTGCGGTTGCCGATCACGGCGAGGATGCTTTAAAGGCAACGACCCTAAAAAAATATAGACAACTTTAGGTTGATAATACATGTTGTTAAGCACTGGTAACGGGTGGTTAACTTTTATTGGTCAAGGTTAATTCAAATACGAACCAGTCTATTAGTGGAGAATCCCAATATGCGTGTGCTTCTGGTCGAGGACGACCCAACAACATCAAAAAACATCGAACTGATGTTGACCCATGCAAACCTGAATGTTTATGCGACCGATTTGGGCGAAGAGGGCATAGATCTGGCCAAGCTCTATGATTATGACCTCATTCTGCTGGATCTGAACCTACCGGACATGACCGGGCATGATGTTCTGCGTCAATTGCGACTGGCCCGAATCGAAACGCCGATTCTGATCCTGTCCGGGGCGGATGACACCGAAAGCAAAATAAAAGGATTCGGATTTGGGGCAGATGACTATTTGACCAAACCGTTCCATCGCGAGGAATTGGTGGCCCGTATCCATGCCATCATCCGGCGATCCAAGGGGCATTCACAATCCATCATCACGACGGGCAAGATTGCGGTAAACTTGGACGCCAAAACCATCAGTGTTGATGGTAATACGGTGCATCTGACTGGTAAAGAATACCAAATGCTGGAATTGCTATCGCTGCGCAAAGGCACGACGCTGACCAAAGAAATGTTCCTGAACCATCTTTATGGCGGCATGGACGAGCCAGAGCTGAAAATCATTGACGTTTTCATCTGCAAACTGCGCAAAAAACTGGCGACAGCGACAGGTGGTGAAAACTACATCGAAACCGTGTGGGGGCGTGGCTATGTGCTGTGTGACCCGCAGGGCGACGAATTGAACAGCCCGCGCCTCGCAGTCGGGGCATAGGCAAGCTGCGCGGCGCATAAATCGTGCCGTGCAGATTGGTCAGGTCGGGGAAAGGCACGCACTCACGGCAACACCACGACTTTGGACCTGACCAATTTCGCCCCCAACAGGGGCTTGGGGCTAGACGTCGAAATTGCGATGACTAGTCCCTATTTTTGCCAAAATCCCATTTCAACATCTCTTCAAATTGCTTTAACACTTGTGCTTGAACATACGGGTGTGGGGCCGACTTTTGACCAAAAATATTATTATCAAAGATCTGAATGAGGCACAGGCGCAGGCTGAACTGGCCCGGCTGGCAAAGGTTCTGTTGCAGGCGAATGACGATTATCACGGGGCCGATGCGCCACAGTTGAGCGATGCCGACTATGACAGTCTGAAACGGCGCAATGCTGCGATCGAATCCAGGTTTCCAGACCTTAAACGTCCCGACAGCCCATCCGAGCAGATCGGCGCAAAGGTCAGCGATGGATTTACCAAAGCGGTCCATTCGGTGCGGATGTTGTCTTTGGGCAATGCATTTAGTGACGAAGATGTCGCCGACTTTGATAAAAGTGTCCGCAAATATCTGGGGCTAAGCGCGGAAACAGCGCTGTCATATACTGCAGAACCAAAGATCGATGGCCTGTCGTTATCCCTGCGCTATGAACAGGGAAAACTTGTTCAGGCGGCAACCCGTGGGGATGGTGCTGTTGGCGAAAATGTAACCGCCAATGCCCGCACGATTACCGATATTCCGCAGGTCCTAACCAACGCGCCGGACATTTTAGAGGTCCGCGGCGAAGTGTATATGTCGCACGCGGAATTCGCCGCGCTGAACAGCCGCCAGGCCGAAAGGGGAGAAAAAACTTTCGTCAATCCCCGCAATACCGCGGCAGGGGCATTGCGCCAATTGGACGCCAGAATCACCGCCGACCGGGCTTTGCACTTTTTTGCCTATGCATGGGGGGAACTGTCCGAGCCTCTTGCCAAATCGCAAACCCAAGCGTTCGCCCGGCTTAAGGCCTTTGGGTTTTCGATTAACCCGCTGACACGCCTTTGCGCCGGCCCAAGCGAGATGATCGCCCAATATCGCCTGATCGAAGAGCAGCGTGCGACGCTGGGCTATGACATCGACGGTGTTGTCTACAAAGTTGACGATCTGGCGTTGCAGGCACGACTTGGGTTTCGTTCGACCACGCCGCGTTGGGCGATTGCACATAAATTTCCGGCTGAATTGGCCTGGACGCGGCTCGAAGCCATCGGCATTCAGGTCGGCCGCACCGGCGCGCTTAGCCCTGTGGCGCGATTGTCGCCGGTGACCGTGGGCGGCGTTGTCGTGTCAAACGCGACCCTGCATAATGAGGATTACATCGCGGGACATGGCGCCAAAGGCAATGAAATCCGCGATGGTAAGGATATTCGCGTCGGCGATTGGGTGCAGGTGTATCGCGCCGGTGACGTGATCCCAAAAATTGCCGATGTGGACCTGTCCAAACGTCCTGATGATGCGGAACCATTTGTTTTTACAACGAAATGCCCGCAGTGCGATAGTGATGCAATTCGCGAAGAGGGCGATGCGGTGCGCCGTTGCACCGGTGGGGTGATCTGCCCGGCTCAGGTTGCTGAAAAGTTAAAGCATTTTGTCAGTCGCGCCGCGTTTGACATTGACGGGCTTGGGGCCAAGCAGGTTGTACAGTTCTACACTGACGGTTGGGTCATCGAACCTGCGGATATTTTCACGCTGAAAGACCGGTATAGTAGCGGTTTGCAACAGCTTAAGAACCGTGAAGGCTGGGGTGAAAAATCGGCAGATAAGCTATTTTCGGCGATTGAGGATAAACGGGAGATCCCGCTCGGACGGCTGATATTCGCCCTTGGTTTGCGCCATGTGGGCGAGGCGGCATCCAATTTGCTGGCCAAGCATTATGGCAGTTGGGCGGATTTGGAAAATGCAGTGACCCAAGCGGCCACCATGGAAGGTCCGGTTTGGGATGATTTGATCGCCATTGATGGCGTTGGTGCGGTGATGGCCACATCACTGGTGACCGTTTTCGCGCAAGAGGCCGAGCGCGCCTCGATTGACCGGTTGGCGGCCCATCTACATGTGCTGGACGCGGCCCGGCCTGATGTCGCCGACAGCCCGGTGGTCGGAAAAACAGTGGTATTCAGCGGCACACTGGAAAAGATGAGCCGCGCCGAAGCAAAGGCGCGTGCCGAGGCATTGGGGGCCAAGGTGTCGGGGTCGGTCAGCGCGCGCACTGATCTTTTGGTGGCTGGGCCAGGGGCCGGGTCCAAGGCGAAAAAGGCGACCGAATTGGGCATTGAAACACTGGACGAAGATGGCTGGCTTGCCCTGATCGGTGCCCTGTGAGCGGCCGGCCAGAACAACTTTTCCCGCTGTTTGCCGGGCTTGAGACGCTGGACGGCGTTGGCCCGAAAACCGCACAATTGTTGACGCAAAGTGGGGTAGATTCACCGCGCGATGTGCTGTTTGGCCTGCCATATGCGGTGGTTGACCGGCGGCGACGCGACACGATCAAAGGGGCTGATCTGCCGACGACGCTGACGGTCACGGTCACGGTTGGGGCGCATCGTGCGCCGGCCAATCGCGGCGGGGCCTACCGCATCCATGTCGAGGATTCGCAGGCCGATTTTCAGCTGGTGTTCTTTCATGCGCGCAGCGAATACCTGAAAAAAGTGCTGCCAACCGGTGCCGTGCGGGTGGTGTCTGGTAAGCTAGAATTGTTCGATGGCATGGCGCAGATGGTGCACCCGGATCATATCTTGCCCATAGAAGAAGCCAGCGACATTCCCGAATTTGAACCAGTGTATCACCGCACCCAGGGCGTGACGCAAAAGACAATGTACAAGGCGGTGCACAGTGCCTTGGACCACACGCCGGACCTGAACGAATGGATTGATCCGACCTATAAAGCGCAGGGAAAATGGCCCAACTGGGTCGATGCCATGCGCGCCGCACATGCGCCTGCGGGGCTGGATGATCTGCTGCCAACGGCGCCGGCACGGGCGCGATTGGCCTATGATGAGTTGATGGCGCATCAATTGACGCTGGCGCTGGCGCGGATGCGCGATCGCAAAGCGCGCGGCATTGTCAATGTGGCGACGGGTGCGTTGCAGTCGCGGGCTTTGGCAGCTTTGCCGTATAAACCGACCAAGGCGCAAAGCCGTGCAATCGCTGAAATCAGTGCCGATATGGCGACGCCGCACCGGATGAACCGGCTGCTGCAAGGCGATGTCGGGTCGGGCAAAACCCTGGTGGCGTTTATGGCGTTGCTGGTCGCGATTGAGGCTGGCGGACAGGGCGTAATGATGGCCCCAACCGAGATCTTGGCGCGGCAACATCTGACTGGGTTGCGCCCGTTGGCCGAGGGCATTGGCGTGGTGCTGGAAATTTTGACCGGGCGCGATAAAGGGTCGGAACGGGCGGCCAAACTGGCGGCGCTGAAACGTGGCGATATTCAGATATTGGTTGGCACCCACGCAGTATTTCAAAGCGATGTTGAGTTTGGCAAGCTGCGTCTTGCCGTTGTGGATGAACAACACCGCTTTGGTGTGCGTCAGCGGCTAGAGCTGGCAGAAAAGGGCAAGGCTGCGGATGTGCTGGTGATGACGGCGACGCCGATTCCGCGCAGTTTGGCGTTGGCGCAATATGGTGACATGGATGTGTCGGTGCTTGACGAAAAGCCACCCGGACGAAAGCCGATCAAAACGGCGGTGGTTAGCACAGACCGCATGGACGAGGTGATAGGCCATTTGCGCCGCGCGATTGACGAAGGGCGGCAATGTTACTGGGTCTGCCCGCTGGTTGAGGAGTCCGAGAATGTTGATCTGACGGCGGCCGAAGACCGGTTTAAACGTCTGCGCGCGGTGCTGGGTGAGGGCGTTGTCGGGTTGGTTCACGGCCAGATGCCAGCCGCAGAAAAAGACGCAGCGATGGCGGCGTTTCAGGCGGGTGACACCAAGGTGTTGGTGGCCACAACTGTGATCGAAGTTGGTGTAGATGTGCCTAATGCCACGATTATGGTGATTGAGCGGGCGGAATTTTTCGGCCTGGCGCAATTGCACCAATTGCGCGGCCGCGTCGGGCGCGGGGTCGAAGCATCAACCTGTTTGTTGATGTACCAAGCCCCTCTGAGTGAAACCGGGCGGCGCCGACTTGAGGTTTTGCGTGAAACAGAAGACGGATTTGCGATATCGGAGACCGATTTACAGATGCGCGGGGCTGGCGATCTGATTGGCACCGCGCAGTCCGGATTGCCTCGGTTTCGCATTGCCGATCTGGAACGGCAGGCGGCATTGATGGCCGTGGCGCAAAGCGATGCCCGGACATTGTTGGCCGCAGATCCGGCATTAACCAGTGAGCGCGGGCAGGCGGCGCGGGTTCTTTTATGGCTTATGCGGCAAGATCAGGCAATTCGTTTAATTTCAGTGGGTTAGTGAGTTTTTTTCCAACAAATTCACAAATGTTCCTAAAAAGTTCTTTACATAAGGGGCTTGAAGTGAGAACAAAGGGTCAACAAGTAGTTAACAACACGACCAGATGACCCGGAGATGCCGCCATGATGATCCAGTTGAAAAATACCTTTCGCCGTTCGCAAAACACGTTGCTGCAAGATGCAGCAGGGTTGGCTGCGATGCTGATTATTATGTTTGTTGCCTTGCATCTTCCGGCTGTGACCTGACGTTTCAACCCGTTTCTGCCTGCGACCTCATGCCGGGCGCTCTGCATCCTGTCCCAACTTAGATGCGAGGGTGATTACCTGTCCCAAAACCCTTATGGGCCTGTTTTCAGGTCCAGTCGGGCGCCTCGGAGCCTACATGAGAATTGCATTACTTGCCGCCGCCACCCCCATCGGGTGTGCGGCGGTTTTTTTTGTCAGCGGGTCAAAGCTGTCCGGTTTGAAAGATGTTCAATAGCGCCGACAGGATAGAATTGGCAGCAACGGATGCCAGAATCATCCCCATGACCCGGCTAACGATGGCCGAACCTGCAAGGCCGATCAGTCGGATAATCGGATCGGCAAATAGCATCAGAATAAATGCAACGCCAATAACACCGATCATTATGATGGCTGTGATACTTTGCTCCGCAATCCCATGCTTGTTGTTATCTGTCAGCATGACAATGGCCAACATCGCCCCCGGAGAGGCAAGAGATGGCACCGCTAGCGGGAAAATTCCCGGGCTCGGTTTTTCGGCTTCAAGGTCGGATTCTACCTGATGTTGTTCCACTTCGGGTTTGGATTCACCAAAGATCATAGTCAGCGCGAACAAGAACAGCACCACGCCGCCCGCGACCTGAAACGAATTCAGACCGATATCCAGCGCATCAATCAGCAACTGTCCAAAGATAAGGAAAAATAGCAACACGCCGACGCTGACCAACGCGGCCTGTATCGCGGTTTTCTTGCGGGTGATCTGGTCCATTCCAGCGGTCACCGCGATGAAAACAGGCACGGTGCCAATAGGATCAATGACGACCCACAAGGTCACAAATCGCTCAATCAAATCTTGCATGGGGGGCCTCGTCCTAGGAAATTAGTGAAATCGTATTGCAACATGTGCCGTTCGCCAAGTCACGCGTTCAGGCGCAATTGGCCTGTTCCGCAAGTGTCATCGCCTCAAGCGTTGCCTCGAGTGCCAGCAAAATCGAGGCATGACGGTTTTTGTAATCCCGTGCAGGGATCAACACCTCGAGCCCATCAAAAGGAGCATCCGGTTGCTGGCCATCGTGTTTCAGCATCGCAGTGAGCTGATCCCGGGCGGTTTCCACCTGCGCACGGCTGGTGCCAATGATCGCATCGCCAACAACGGCGGCCGAGGCCTGACCCAAAGCGCAGGCTTTGACGTCCTGACCAAATTCGACGATTTGGCCATCTTGCACGATAACATCGACGGTTACGGTTGAGCCGCATAGTGGTGCGCGGCGTTTGACTGTGGCATCGGGGGCTGAAAGGCGGTCCAGATGTGGAATATCTGCGGCCAGCGCCAGAATTCGGGCGGAATAGAGTTTTATCAGATCAGATTCGCCGGACATGGCTTTTCCTTATGCGAGGTTCCACATACATAAAGCGTTTCGAGAGCATGTTGAAGCACGACTTGAACTTGAAAGGCGCGACACATTAAAATGTCATAGGCGTTTCGCCATATTGCCATGATTCACCACTACTGCGAAACGGCTTTCGTCTTGCAAACCCCTGATGCAAAAGGTTTTTACCATGTCCTTTGATCCAAAGACTTTGATTTACAACGAGGCGGGTCTGATCCCGGCGATTGCGCAGGAGGAAACGTCAGGCGAGGTGCTGATGATGGCCTGGATGAACGCCGAAGCGGTGGCGCAAACGCTGGCGACTGGGCGAGTGACCTATTGGTCGCGGTCACGACAGGCGTTTTGGATCAAAGGCGAGACATCAGGGCATGTGCAGGAATTGGTGGATTTTCGACTCGATTGCGATCGCGATTGCCTGTTGGTGGTGGTGCGTCAAACCGGGCCGGCCTGTCACACCAATAGGCGCAGTTGTTTTTATACGGCTGTGCGGGCGGGGGACGAGGTTGAATTGATGGGGGTTATGGACTGAATAGCCGGTTCCGGGCCATGCCTGCGGCGCAAATAGTTAGGGCCTGCGGTGCAAATAGTTAGGGCCTGCGGTGCAAATAGTTAGGGCCTGCGGCGCAGGTATTTATGACGAGAAGAAATTAGCGGTCAGAGGCCCAATTGAGAGCGGATGTCGTTTGGCGTGAGGCCGTCGGCGCGGTATTTGGTGATGGCGCGGGCGTCGTCACGTTTGGCGAGGCGTTTGCCGGTGTCGTCACGGATCAGGCGGTGGTGATGGTAGAGTGGGGTCGGCAGGGTTAACAGGGTTTGCAGCAGCACCTGTAGGGCGGTAGTGTCAAACAAGTCTTCGCCGCGGATGATGGTTGTGATGTTCTGTTTGGCGTCATCAACAACTGCGGCGAGCATGTAGGATACGGTTTCAATTTCCTTACGGCCAAGGACGGCGTCGCCGATTGAGTGTTGCAGATCCTGCTGCGAAATTTTGTGGGTTCCGGCGTGTGCGGGGCCGGTTTCGTGGAATTCCATCTGCTGACCCGTGATATGTTTCAGGGCACGGGCCATGTTCAGGCGCAGCGCATCGCCGGGTTGTCGGCTGTTCATGTCGCGATGACGGCAGGTACCGGGATAGACTGTGAGCGCCGGAACCCCTTCTTGAGGGGCCGACATGGCGGCGCGGATATCGTTGCGTTTGCAGCTGCAGGGATAGATCAGCCCCATTGCGGCGAGGTGCATGAGCTCGCTGTTATAATGCTCAAGATGTTCGGATTGGCGTAGTACGGGTTGTTCCCATTGCAGGCCAAGCCAGATCAGGTCATCGTAGATTTGTGCCTCCCATTTGGGGCGAGCGCGGCTAATATCCGTGTCCTCAATACGCACAAGGAAGCGGCCATCTGCGGCCCGCGCCATGTCATAGGCGAGCAGGGCGGAATAGGCGTGGCCCAGATGTAATGGACCAGTTGGGGATGGGGCGAACCGTGTGGTAAATATCACAATTTTTCAACAACATATACGTTGGAGTTAAGGTCAATTCCAGGCAGGTGATCACCGTATTCTTTGAACAGCAATATGGCGCGATCTGTGTCGATCCAATCCTGCATTTTGGCCTCGTTTATCGGGTCCTTTAGTGCGTGATCGTTGAATGAGAACACAAAACGGCCACCGGCGGCGAGGCCGTCCATCAGCGTGTCAAACATCGAAATGGGCGCGGCACCGGCACCGATAACACCGATGGCTGCGATGGCGGCATAATCGCCCTGGCTGTGTGGTAACGCGCCTCCGGCCTCGATCTGGTGCAATGTACGGTAAAGGTTTTTGCCCTTGGCCACGGCGAGCATGTCTGCGGATAGGTCGAGCCCGTCGATGCGGCTGAACCCGGCCAGCCGCAGGGCCAGCCCGGACAATCCGGTACCACAGCCGAAATCAAGGATCGTCGCGTTTAGGTCGGACATGTTGGCGGCCAGTGCAGCAGCGCAGCGCCCCGGCGTGGCATAGCCGTTATCACCAACTTCGGCCTCGTAACTTGTTGCCCAGTTGTCATAAAGTTGCCGGGTGCTGGCGGCGTCGCGTGCGCCGTAGGCTTGGTTTAGAAATCCATTCATAACCACAGCCTAATCGCGGGGCTTATCCCGCGTCCAGTGCCGTTTGTGACAGCCAGTTGGTCCAGTCGATTTTGGCGCGATCGGTATAGGCTTTGTATCGGTCTTTGCGGCCGCGACGGCCAATTTTTAGACCTTCAACCGGGGGAAATAGGCCAAAATTGACGTTCATCGGTTGGAAGGTTTTGGCGGCCGCTCCACCGGTGATATGGGTGACAAGCGCGCCAGTGGCGGTGGTGTTGGGTGGGATATCTACTGTTTGGCCAAGGATTTCACCGGCAGCCATACGCCCGGCGAGCAGACCCATTGCGGCACTTTCAACATAGCCTTCGACGCCGGTGATCTGGCCGGCGAACCGCACGTTTGGATGTGACTTTAGCCGCATCTGATCATCCAGCAGGACTGGTGAATTCAGAAAAGTATTGCGGTGAATGCCGCCCAATCGGGCAAAGCGGGCGTCTTGCAGTCCGGGGATCATACGCAGCACGTCAGCCTGCGCGCCGTATTTCATTTTTGTTTGGAATCCCACGATGTTATACAACGTTCCTAATGCGTTATCGCGGCGCAATTGCACCACGGCATAGGCCTTAACCTCGGGCTGATGCGGATTGGTCAGGCCAACCGGTTTCATCGGACCAAAGCGCAGGGTTTCGCGGCCACGTTCGGCCATGACTTCGATTGGCAGGCAACCATCGAAATAGCCCGCGGTTTCGCCCTCGTGGAATTCGGTTTTGTCAGCGGCCAACAGGGCGTCAATAAATGCCTCGTATTGGTCGCGGTCCATTGGGCAGTTCAGATAGGCGGTGCGCTCTTCTTCGGTTTCGCCTTTGTCATAACGTGACTGCATCCATGCGCGGGACATGTCGATGCTGTCGAAATACAGGATTGGCGCGATGGCATCAAAAAACGCCAAGGCATCTGCGCCGGTTTCGGCGGCGATGGCGGCGCCCAGGGCTGAGGACGTCAGCGGGCCGGTGGCGAAAATCCAGTGGCCAGTATCGGGGAGTTCGGTAATCTCTTCATAAGACACGGAAATATTGGGATGGCTGTTCACTCTGGCGGTGACTGTTTCGGCAAAGGGCTCGCGGTCAACGGCCAACGCACTGCCCGCAGGCAATCGGTGTTGGTCGGCGGTCGACATGATCAATCCACCGCCTGCGCGCATTTCCCAATGCAACAGGCCAACGGCGTTTTGTTCATCGTCATCGGACCGGAACGAATTGGAACAAACCATTTCGCCCAGATTGCCGGTTTTATGGGCGAATGTTTCGACGTTGGGGCGCATTTCGTGGATCACCACGTCAATGCCCAGATGTGCAGCCTGCCATGCGGCCTCGGACCCGGCCATGCCGCCGCCCACGATATGAAGTGTTTTTGCCATGACCCGCATGTAAGACAGCCCAAAGCACAGCGCAACACGTTGCGGCAATGTTAAATCAAATTAGAGAGATTTTTGGGGTCGCCGCTGCGGGAATGTCGAACCGGAGAGAGGCCGGTTTGGAGGGACCTTCCGCCAACGACGACCCCAAAAAGTGTCTGGGCGTTAACCCTGCCTTAGCTATGCCCCAGCTTGGTTTTTTTTGGAAGGTTTATTTTGGAAACATTTGAGTTTCATTTGGAAACAATCGACCCAATGTATCGTCTTTTTTTGTTCTTATTGCGTCCAGTTTGGTGGGCGTTTCTCAAGGAATGCGGCGATGCCTTCGGTGGTGTCGCGGTGCAGCATATTTTCAACCATCACGTCACCGGTATAGGCATAGGCCTGATCGAGCGGCATCTGGATTTGTTCATAAAACGCCTTTTTGCCGATTTTTACGGCGACACCCAGTTTGTCACAAATGGTTTCGGCCAGCGCGTTAACCTCGTTCTCCAATTGCTCGGTAGGGACCGAACGGTTGATCAGGCCCAATGCTTCGGCGGCGTCCGCGTCGATAAACCGGCCAGTGGTCAGCATTTCAAACGCCTGTTTGCGTGGAATATTTCGCGACAGGGCGACCATTGGGGTAGAGCAGAACAGGCCAATATTAACGCCGTTGACGCCAAATTTGGTGCCCTGCGCGGCAATGGCCAAATCGCAGGACGCGACCAACTGGCACCCGGCGGCGGTGGCGATGCCATGCACCTGGGCAATCACCGGCTGGGGCAGGGATTGCAGACCCATCATCACCTGGGTGCAGCGATCAAACAGGTCTTTGAAATAGGCCTTGCCGCCATCTTCTACCTGTCGACCGGCGGTCATCTGTTTCAGGTCATGCCCGGCGCAAAACGCCTTGCCCATGCCAGACAGTATAACCACGCGAATAGAGCTGTCAGCGTGCAACGCATCAATTTCGCCCTGAAGTGCCGCCAGCATTTCGTCTGACAGCGCATTCAGGCGTTCGGGCATGTTCAGTGTCAGATGGGCCACGGCCCCTGTGTCGTTACGTTCCAGAATTGCCATCTTGCTCTCTTCCCATATTTTGCCCAACTCTATGGCGAGATGATGGGAAGGAAAAGCATGTCGTTGAAAATGACCAAACAAGAGATCTCGGTGCTGTTTGATGAACTGTTTCCACAGATCAAAGGTGAATTCACCATCCAAGAGCTGGGCGAAAACACTGTTACCATGCGGATGAACATAGGTGATCGGCATTTGCGCCCCGGTGGCACGGTGTCGGGGCCGTCAATGTTCGCGCTGGCCGATGTGACGGTCTATGCGATGATCCTGGGTATGATTGGGCCCCTGGCAATGTCGGTGACCACCAGTTGTTCGTTGGATTTCATGCGCAAACCGGTGGCCCATGCGGATTTGATCGCCAAAGGTCAGTTGTTAAAACTGGGCCGTGCATTGGCGGTAGGCGATGTGTTGCTGTATTCCGAAGGTTTGGACAAACCGGTAGCACGGGCGACGATGACCTATTCCATTCCACCAGAGGCGTAGAATTGTGGGGTATTATGATACCTATTTTGTAACTACATGATTTGGAACGATTATATCGATGTTGTGACGCTTGACTGCGCAACGCGAACCCCATAAACCGCTTCTATTGAATTCGGGCAGTCGTATTTTGCGGCTGTCTTTCACGTACAACAGGAAACTCCTGCCATGAAAACTTTTTCTGCGACACCAGCAGACATCGACAAGAAATGGATCCTGATTGACGCCGAAGGCGTTATTCTGGGCCGTCTTGCGTCGATCGTAGCCATGCGTCTGCGCGGCAAGCACAAGCCGACCTTTACTCCGCATATGGATACGGGCGACAATGTGATCATCATCAACGCGGATAAAATCCAGCTGACTGGTAAAAAACGCGAAGAAAACTTTTACTGGCACACGGGTTATCCGGGCGGCATTAAAGAGCGTACCAAACAGCAGATCCTCGATGGCAAACACCCCGAGCGTATTGTGACCCTTGCGGTCAAACGCATGCTGCCGGGCAACCGTCTGAGCCGTCAAATCATGACCAACCTGCGCGTATATGCAGGCGTTGATCACCCACATGAGGCGCAAAGCCCCGAAGTTCTGGACGTTAAAGCCATGAACAAGAAAAACACGCGGAGCTGATTCGATGGTTGAAGAAATCAAAACACTCGCCGAGCTGGACATTGTTGCAGACGGCATTGATCTGGCTGCTGCTGTTGTTGTCGAAGCGGCAATTCTGCGCGAGCCTGTTCGTGACGCTCTGGGTCGTGCCTATGCCACTGGCAAACGTAAGGACGCGGTTGCCCGTGTCTGGATCAAACCGGGTTCCGGTAAGGTCATTGTGAACGGCAAAGCGATCAACGACTATTTCGCACGCCCTGTTCTGCAGATGATCCTGCGTCAGCCGTTTACCATTTCCGGCACCGAAGACCAGTTTGACGTCATGGCGACAGTCAAAGGTGGCGGTCTTTCCGGTCAGGCCGGTGCGGTTAAGCACGGTATTTCCAAAGCTTTGCAGCTTTATGATCCCACCCTGCGTGGCGCGTTGAAAGCCGCTGGCTTCCTGACCCGCGACAGCCGCGTTGTTGAGCGTAAGAAATATGGTAGGGCCAAAGCGCGTAAGAGCTTCCAGTTCTCCAAGCGCTAAGTTCTACCTACCAAAAATGCGAAAGGCCGTGCAAATTGCGCGGCCTTTTTCGTTTTATATCAATGGATTAACAGGTAAAATTCAACTGTCAGGATCAATCAATCCAAGTCCACGCAGATAAATCCCAATACCGCTTTCCAGCAGATCCTCGGGCGTGAACGGTGACTGTGTTCCGGGCGTGGCACGGGCGTAAAGTTCGACAACCCCGTGGCTCATTGCCCAGATGTGGGCGCTGAACATCGACGCCGGGGGGCGCTTTTCCGGTGGAATATGCTCGGACAATTCGGCCGCTGCAATTTCCAGAATACCACGCGCGCGGGCGGCAGCGGCGGCCAGCTCCGGGGTTCTGTTCACCGAAATCCCGCTTTCAAACATTGCGATATAATGGCCGGGGTGTTTGCGCGCAAAGGCCAGATAGGCGCGCCCGGTTGCCTCAAATGCGGCCAATGCAGACGGCTGGCCCTTGTCATAGGCGTATTGCATCAGGTCGGCGAACATCTCGTAGCCTTGGCGCGCGCCCTCGGCAATCAGGTCCTCGCGACCCTGGAAATGCCGATATACAGCGGCTGGGGTAACGCCGGCCTGTTTAGCGGCCTCTGACAGGGTGAATCCGGTCGGCCCACGCGCCTCGATCAGCTCAAGAGCCGCGTCAATTAATGCCTGACGTAAATTACCGTGATGATAGCCCCGTTTTTTAGGCATTCCACAGCGCCGGTCCGCCGCAAATATCGCTGTCGATACGGCCCAGGGCCTTTGGGTCTTTGTGGCTGTAATCCAAGGCGGTCAGAACATGACGAATGGCCGCCAGCCGCCCGCGGCGTTTGTCATCTGAGCGGATCACCGTCCAAGGCGCGGCATCGGCGTGCGCCCGGATCAGGGTTTCCTTGATCGCGCTAGAATACGCATCCCATTTCGACAATCCTTTGACGTCGATATCGCTTAGCTTCCATTGCTTTAACGGATCACCTTCACGTGAAAGGAAACGGCGCAGTTGCTCGGCACGACCGACATTCAGCCAGAATTTGAACAGGTGAATTCCATCGTCAACCAGCGTCATTTCAAACGGCAGCACCTGACGAAAAAACTGTTCGCGCTGGGTGTCGTCGCAAAAGCCAAACACCTTTTCCACGACGCCACGATTGTACCAACTGCGATCGAAAAACGTGATTTCACCCCCAGACGGCAGATGGTCGATATAGCGCTGAAAATACCACTGGCTGCGTTCGGCATCCGATGGTTTTGGCATCGCCACAACCCGGGCACCACGAGGATTAAGGTTCTCGCGGAACCGTTTGATTGTACCGCCTTTTCCCGCTGCATCGCGTCCTTCTAAAACGACCATAACCCGGGCGCCGCTGTCCTTAACCCAGGCCTGCATTTTGACCAGTTCGACCTGCAACGCCTTTAGTTCTGCCTCATAGTTTTTGCGCCCCATAAGTTCCCCATGCGGATGGTCCAGATTCAGGATTTCATTCTTGTCGGCCCGCAAAATGGCTTGGCGCACATCGTCCGGGGCGCCATTCTCAAAATACTGGGTGATTGCACCGTCAAATGGGAGGGTCATAAACTGGCCTTTGTTCCTGTATCTACAATCAATATGGGATGTTAATGCGATTAACGCAAACCCGCATGGGTTGCCGCCCGGTCAATCGCGGCAATCACTTGGTCCTCGGCCACGTGATGTGGCATGTGACCAACGCCCTCAAGACGGGTTAACACCGCACCGTCGATCTGGCGCGATACTTTTACGGCATTTGTTTCAAAGTTTACGGTGTCATCATCGGTGCCATGCACGATCTCGGTCGGAACCGAAATTTCACCATAATGCGGCTCAAGCGCGATAATTTCGTCCAATAGATTGGCCCGCTGTAAGGCATTTGCCCGCGTTGATGCCCGCCGCAGGGTCAGCCCAGCACCGACATTTTCGCCATAGCCCTTTGACGTTGGCTGAGGTGCGAAAGTGTCGGCCATGGCATCGTCAATATTGGATTCTGTCGCAAATGCCGTGATCAAAGGCACGACTAATGCACTGCCAAGCCTGCTTGAGATGATTTGGTAATAGGGTTCCATCGACGTGGTCCAAGGATTAGAGGCCGCTGCAACAAGAACGAGAGCAGAAATATTGTCAGGGTGATGCACCGCCCATGTCAGCGCCACAGAGCCACCATAGCTGTGCCCGACAACAATCGGATTGGTCGCGCCCAACTGAACGGCGGCAGATTCAAGCAAATCAGCCTGTTGGATGATTGTGGCCCCGGTGTCACTAATCGGGTCCGTATAGCCCAAACCAGGCCTGTCAAACACAATGACCCGGTAATTTTTTGCCAATCGCGGTGCCAGCGAAAATGTCATGTCTCGCGTGTTGCCGCTGGCCCCGTGGATCAAAACCACATCCGGGCCTTTGCCCATAACCACCGCGTGCACCTGATAACCGTCAACATTTAGCAACTGGCCTTCGGGGGGGTAATTTGCCTCGGCCAAGGCCTCTTTTTGGCCCGCGCGCCAAGAGACAAATGACGAAAATGCCACCAGCGCGGCAAAGAGCGATATGAGGAATTTAGCGGCCAATGTCACTAAGATCAAACGGCGTATTTTCATACACTTCGGTCAACCAATTCCCATAAAGTAGATGCGCGTGGCTGCGCCAGCGGTTCAGCGGTTTTTGCGACGGATCATCATTGGGATAGTAATTCATCGGCACGTTAATCGGCGTTCCTTCGGCGATATCGCGGTCATATTCCTGTTTCAGCGTATCGCTGTCATATTCAAAATGGTTAAAAATATACAACGCCCGGTGGTCTGGATCGCGCACAAGACAGGGCCCGGCCTCGTCACTACCCAGCAATGTGGTCAGGTTGTTTGCCGCGTCGATTTCGGGTTGGCGCATTTCAGTCCAGCGCGACACGGGTATGACGCAATCATCTGAAAACCCACGTAAATAGGGCGATGCCGGGGCAAGGTTCTGATGCCGGTAGCAGCCAAATAATTTGGCCTCCAGTATGTGTTTCTTAATGCCATGAAAATGGTTAATCATCGCCATGCCACCCCAGCAGACGCCAAAGGTCGATTGCACGTTGGTCTGCGTCCAGTCAAAAATCTGGCGCAATTCATCCCAATAGGTCACGGCAGAGAAATCGAGATGTTCGATTGGCGCGCCGGTGATGATCAGCCCGTCAAACTTTTCGTCCTGAATGTCGGAAAACGGCCGATAAAAGCTCTCCATATGGTCGCTGGCGGTGTTTTTGGCCTGATGCTCGGACATGCGGATCAGGGTAAATTCGATCTGCAAAGGTGTTGCGCCGATAAGCCGGGCAAACTGAATCTCGGTTTGGATCTTTTTCGGCATCAGATTCAACAACGCAATGCGCAGTGGCCGAATGTCCTGCCGGGCGGCCTGATCTTCGGACATGACCATAACGCCCTCACGGATGAGAACGTCATAGGCAGGCAGATCGGCAGGGATTTTAATTGGCATGGGATTTTCTTTTATGTTCAGTCTGTTGAGATAGGAGGTTTAGCCGCGCATCTCAAGGGCACGGGCAATCAGGTCGTCAAAACCAGCTATATCAGTGACATTGGCCACGTCATTTGCGGTGACGGTCACACCCCATTTTGCCATCGCTTCATACCGCGGTTGGCGATGGGCGAGCGCCTGCGCATAGGTCCAGCGAATAAAGGCATCAGGATCAACGTCGTCTTCTTGGAAGTTGTTTTTATTCAGATATTTCTGCCAAATGCCGGTCAGGAATTCGGGTTGGTAGGCCATTGGTTTGGGGGCTTTGTCAAAGCGGCGAATCAATTCCTGTGTGTGGTCTTCGTCGCCTTTAATCCAGACCAACAGCGTGTGTTGTGACAGCTCGGTCAGGATCGGATCGTTCGGATCATCCGCATCAACCCATTCACATATCGAGCCGCCAGTGTCGCAGACGAAATTCGGGTAGTCATACAAAGCCTGTGCGCGGTGGATGAAATATTCGGTGTCATGCAGCGCATAAATCTCGGCCTGACGGAATTGTTCTTGCCGACGATGATATTCCGGCATCGCCATGCCACCTTTGGCCGGATCACCGGGTTTGCCCAGATAGCTGGCCACCGGGGCCAGGTTTTCAAAGCTGAGATTTGAGCCGATATAGATTGAATCCGACAGCAACAATTCACGCAAAAACGGATTTTTCATCGCTTCGGCTTTGGCGTTGTCGGCGATGTATTCGCCCATATACCGCGTGCCAATGCGGTAATCGATCGAGTAGTGAAACCAGTCGCCGAAATCACGTAGCATCTGACTGATATGGGTTTTGCCAAGCCCGGACATGGCAAAGATCAGCACCCGTTTATGCGGGGCAGCGCGCCAGTCCTGTGCGGTGTTGTAAATCATCAGCCTGTCCCCTTTTTGTCTTGCTACGCCGCAGGGCAGGCCGGGTCAATTGGATCGCTTGTTCAGGATCATTAGGCCCACCGCCAGTAACACAAAACCGACATAGGCCTGCGGACGTAATTCTTCGCCCAATACCCACGCACCCAGCACGATGGCCACCGGCGGGATCAGCAAGGTGACCAGCATCAGATTGCCGCTGCCTGCCATGGCCAGCACGCGGTAATACAACAAATAGGCGCCAGCGGTGGCGATCAGCGAATAATAGGCGATGGCGGCCCATGTTTGCGGCATCAGGTTCAGGGAAATAGGCCCGTCGATCAATAGGGTTGCAGGCAACAAGATCACAGTTGATCCGGTTAACATACCGGCAGCCGCAAGCGGAGGTGGCAGATGCGACAGGTTTAACCGCGCCCATGAACTGGCCAGTGCATAGCTAACTGTGCCAATGATAACAGCGATTTGGGCGGTGCTTCGCAGATCAAAATTGGCAAACCCTTCAAGGCCAATTGCGGTGGCAACCCCGAGAAACCCCAGGCTGACACCGATCATTTTGCGTGCGGTCAGGCGTTCGTCTGAAAACACCATCGCCGCGACGATAACGCCAAATATTGCAGTGGCGGCGTTCAGGATCGAGGTTAAACCGCTCTCGATATAAAGCTGGCCCCAAGACATCAGCCCAAAAGGGATGACATTATTAAGCAGTCCCATAACCAGAAATGCGCCCCAAATACGCGGATCTCGCGGGATCGGATGACGCCCGATCAGCACGACAATCCACAGAACCAACATGGCCCAACCGGTGCGGTGCAAAACAGACGTCACCACTGAAATTTCGTTGAGCGCGATGCGGATCGACAGGAATGAGCCGCCCCAGATAAGCCCCAAAAGCAGTAATTCACCCCAGGCCCGGTTTGATATGGATTTTTGTGTATTCATAGGTGCAGGTAACGTGCGCGCACGCCGCTAAGCGACCCGATTCTTGCGGGTTTCGGACAGGATATTAAGGTAGTTGCCAAAGAATATGACCGTAGCACCGACCAGGACCCATATGTCCAGCGCTTCGTGGTACAGAACCATGCCGACGATGGCGATTGTGGGCAGGCGGGCGAAATCAATCGGGATGACAACTGTTGCGGGGGCAATGGCCAAAGCGTTGGTCAGGCAGTAATGCGCGGTCAGCCCGGCGAGGGCGATCAACAGCAACCAAGGCGCGGTTTGGGCGTCGGGCAGCGCGATGTCGCCGTCATAGCCGGCCATGATAACGCCAAGGACCAGCTGCATCGATGTCAGCCAGAACAGGATGCAGGCGATGCTTTCGGTTCGGGTGAGCCTCTTCGTGCAAATGGCTGTAATAGCAAAGAAAAATGCAGCGCTCGCCGCTGTTATAACGCCCGCATTGATGGTTTCTGGCGACGGGCGCGCGACAATCAGAATGCCGATAAACCCCAGCACCGCAGACAGGGCACGGACGGGTGTCAGCCGTTCGCCCAACAGCAAAGGCGCCAGAACCACCACCCATATCGGCGAGGTGAATTCCAAGGCAAAGACCTGCGCCAGCGGGATCACGGTTACCGCAAAAAACCACAGGTTTTGGCCAGTGAAATGCGCCAGATTGCGCACCACTTGCAGCCCCATTGAGCGGCGTGAAACCTGCGGCCAGCTGCGCGTGAGCGTCAGGAGAACCACGACAATCAGCAAACCGATCAGGCTGCGATACATCATGGTTTCAAAGGTATCGAGGGCAAAGCTCACCTCGCGGCCGGCCACAGCCATGGACGAAAACGCGACAATGGCGCCGACCATCCACAGGGCGGCGCGGCCAATTTGGGGCTGTTGGTCGCTCATTCAGTGAGGATGTTCATATCACGCGGGATATGTTTGGATTTCTCCCACCAGATCGACGCGCGAGTGCGCGCCGTATGGCTGTCAAATGCCGCCCTGTCGACAAAGCATTCAGACACGTTGAACACGCAAGGGTCATCATCTGACTGGGTAATGTCAAATTTGATACAACCGGCCTCAAGTCGCGTCAGCCGAACATGTTCGGCGACGCGTTCCACCACCATTTCAATGTCGTCTGGCGTACAGGTGATGGTGCCGTTTATAATAATATTACCAGTCATATCAGATGTTTATTCCCACTCAATCGTGCCTGGGGGCTTGCTGGTTATGTCATAGGTAACACGGTTAATACCCTGCACTTCGTTGATGATACGGGTGGCGGTTTCACCGAGGAAATCATGGTTGAACGGGTAATAATCGGCGGTCATTCCATCAACCGATGTGACCGCGCGCAAGGCACAGGCGAAATCATAGGTACGCCCGTCGCCCATCACACCAACGGTACGCACCGGCAGAATGGCAACAAAGGCCTGCCAGATTTCATCGTACAGCCCATGTTTGCGGATCTGGTCGATAAACACCGTGTCGGCTTTGCGCAGAATCGCCAGCTTTTCGAGGGTAATCTCGCCAGGGCAACGAATGGCCAGACCGGGGCCGGGGAACGGGTGACGCCCGATGAAACTGGCGGGCAGGCCAAGTTCCTGGCCCAAGGCGCGGACTTCGTCTTTGAACAGCTCGCGCAGGGGTTCAACCAGCTTCAGGCCCATTTTTTCCGGCAAACCGCCAACGTTATGGTGCGATTTGATAGTGACCGATGGCCCGCCGCTAAAGCTGACAGATTCGATGACGTCAGGATACAGCGTGCCCTGAGCAAGGAACTTTGCGCCACCAACTTCGGCGGCATGTTTCTGGAACACGTCGATGAACAGACGGCCAATGATCTTGCGTTTGGTTTCCGGATCACTTTGACCGTCGAGCTCGCCCAGGAACAATTCCTGCTCATCCGCATGGATCAGCGGCATGTTGTAATGATCGCGGAACATTTTCACGACGTCTTCGGCCTCGCCCTCGCGCAGCAATCCGTTGTCGACAAACACACAGGTCAGCTGATCACCAATAGCCTCATGGATCAGCACCGCCGCAACCGACGAATCAACGCCGCCGGACAACCCGCAGATGACTTTTTCATCGCCAACAGTGTCGCGAATCTGGCGAATCGCCTCTTCGCGATAGGCGCCCATGGTCCAATCGCCAGTAAATCCGGCCAACTTAACGAAATTTTCGTATAAACGCGCTCCATTAGGGGTGTGATGCACCTCTGGATGGAACTGAACGGCGAAAAATTGGCGCGAAATGTCGCCGGTAATAGCATATGGCGCGTTGGGCGAGGTGCCGTAGACCTCAAATCCTGGCGCAATGGCGGAAACATGGTCTCCGTGGCTCATCCAGACCTGTTCGCGGTCTTCATCAAACCAGCCAGACAACAAATCTATGCTAGAATCAGACGGGGTTACAAAGGCGCGGCCAAATTCGGCGGTGCCGTGACCACGTTCAACGCGGCCACCCAGCATGTGCATCATCACCTGCTGGCCATAACAAATGCCCAAGATCGGCACGCCAAGATCAAAAACCTCGGCTGGTGGACGCGGGCTGGCATCGTCAATGACAGAGGCCGGGCCACCGGATAGAATCACCGCTTTTGGCGCGAATTTGGCCAAAAACTCAGCGTTTACATTCTGATAGGGGTGAATTTCGCAATAGACATTCAGCTCGCGCAGGCGGCGCGCAATAAGCTGCGTCACCTGGCTGCCAAAATCTACAATAAGAAGGCGGTCATGTATGGGTGTGCTCATGCATTGCGTCCTAGGCCAGAGCTGGCAAATTCGCAAGGGATCAGCGCTATGTTAACAGCAGATGTCGTTTTTTCCTGTGGATCGCCGTTAACTGCCCGGGGCGGGAGCAGGCGATGCGGTACAAAGATGCACAAAGGTTTCGATCAGCGCAAAGGGCAAGATCATGACAGAGGCAACAACAAAGCGCCGGGCACGTGGCGGTGGCGGTGCAGCGCGCCGCGCAGAACGCACGGCTGTGCGGATCGAAACGGCGAAATATATCGAACGGAACGTGCCCAATTACGAGGTTCTGACCGACGAAGCGCTGGATATTATTGAAACCAATGCCGAAACGGTTCTGGCCGAAATCGGGGTGAATTTTGTTAACAATCCCGGAGCGCTGGAATTGTGGCGCAAAGCCGGGGCCGTAATTGACGGCGAACGGGTGCGAATCCCACGCGGGTTGGCGCGCAAACTGTGCGAAACCGCTCCGTCAAAGTTTACCCAACATGCCCGCAATCCTGAGCGAAATGTTGAAATTGGTGGCAAAACACTGGTGTGCGCGCCGGTTTACGGACCTCCGTTTGTGCGCGATTTGGATGGTGGACGCCGTTACGCGACAATAGACGATTTCAAGAAATTCGTGAAACTTGGCTATATGTCGAAATGGTTGCACCATTCCGGCGGCACGGTCTGCGAACCCACGGATGTACCGGTCAACAAACGCCATCTGGATATGTTGATGGCGCATATGACGTTGTCGGATAAACCGTTTATGGGCTCGGTGACCGAACCCAGCCGGGCGCAGGATTCGGTTGAGATGTGCGAAATTCTGTTTGGTAAGGAGTTTGTGCAGGAAAATACGGTGATGACATCGTTGATCAACATCAACTCTCCGTTGACGTTTGATGATGTGATGATGGGCGCGCTTGAGATTTATGCGAAAAACAATCAGGCCTGCATTATTTCGCCGTTTATTGTTGGCGGGGCGATGGCGCCGGTGTCGGTGGCCGGAACGCTGACGCAGGTTTTGGCCGAAGTTATGGCGGGAATTGCCTATTCACAATTGGTTCGCCCCGGTGCCCCGGTGATCTTTGGCGCCTTTGTGACCTCGATCGACATGAACAGCGGCGCGCCGACATTCGGAACCCCCGAGGCGAGTCTAACACTCTATGGTGCCGGACAATTGGCGCGGCGTTTGGGGCTGCCGTTCCGGTCCGGCGGTAGCCTGTGCGCCTCAAAGTTGCCCGATGCACAGGCCGCCTATGAAACCGCGCACACGCATAATGCGGCGCTGCTGGGTGGGGTGAATTTCATGCTACATGCCTGCGGTTGGCTCGAAGGTGGGCTGGTGTCGTCGTTTGAGAAATTTGTCATGGACGCGGATCAGCTTGGCGTTTTGCATAAAATCGCCAAAGGCGTGGAAATGGACGAAAACGCGCAGGCGATGGGCGCCATTGCCGAGGTTGGGCCCGGTGGGCACTATCTGGGATGCGAACACACCCAGGCCAATTTCAAAGAGGCGTTCTGGCGGTCCGAAGTATTTGACTACAAACCGTTTGAAACCTGGGAAGAAGACGGCGCGTGCGACACGCAAACGCTTGCAGCCAGGCGGGTGGCATATTTGATCGACAATTATCAGCAACCCGCACTTGATCCAGAAATCGCCGCGCGGCTTGCAGCCTATGTGGCTGAAAAAAAGGCATCAATGCCTGATTCCTTTATGTCGTAGCATCGACAAGAACAGGGCGTGAGGCGCGCAGCAGATGTGCCTCGCCCATCATCGCAATCAGAATATCCAGATGCCGGGACAGTGAATAGCCAGCGTCAGAATTGCGCCGCTGTTCGTTCAGCCCCCCTTCGATTTCAATCAGACGCATAAGGGCAGGGGCGTTGCGTGGTAATGCGCCGTAGCCCAATAGCCGCTGCAGATGCCGATTACGCGAATAGTCCTGTGCACCCAGTCGGGCGACACGAATCAAAAGGCTAGGGCGACGTAGTGTATTCAGCATCGAAAGCAGATCTTGCATGTCAGGCTCCTGGTGGGATCAGAATTGATCGTTGTTGCCTTATCTCACAACCTAAGAGGGTGTTGCGTAAATGCCTGTTTCAGCGTGCGCAGGTTTCAGAACTGTTTATCAATTAGATACAATGCTGCCTATTACGGGTGGATATTAACGTTCATGTAACATAATCAACCTTAGATTGTGGATAAGTAGCGGGATAACTGCCGGATAAGCGGGTCAGAATCTCTGCCCTTAGGAATGTATCCCGATGGAAAAAATGCCTGTGTATAGCCTGATTGATTGGATGCCGGATTCTGTATCGCGGTATCTGGCGCATACGGTTTCGGGTCGCTCGATTCGCGATCTGGCACGTCAGGCAGGCTGCCACGCCTCGACGATTTTACGTCAAATCAGGCGGGTTGAGGCCTGGCGAGATGATCCATTGATTGATGCGGGCCTGGCGGCGCTGGAGACGACCCAAATTGCATTGGCTTCTGGCTCTGCCAAGGCTGGATTGAATACAAGGAACACGTCCAAAATGATTGCATCCTCTCTGCAACCCGATCCGGAAATGCACATTGCGACCCTGGAACACCATGCCCGGGTGGTGCTGCGCCGCCTGTGTGAATCTGACGCCGTTCTGGCGGTTGCCGAGAACATGGAAAAGGCCGTGGTTGTGCGCGATAGCGGGGATGGCAGCAGTATGCGAACGGCTGTTGTTGACAATGAAATTGCCCAAGCCATGGCGCTGAAGGGCTGGATTTCCTGCGCAAAGCCGGGCCGGATTAGCCGTTATCACATCACCGCCACTGGGCGCAGTGATCTGATTCGATTGCTTGCCAAAGAGGAAAGCCGGGCCTCAGCGGCAGTTGGGCATGGCTTTGCCGAGGCGCAGGCGCCGTTTGGTGCGGCGGCCCCGGTGGTTAATGCGCCAATGGGATCGAAACGTAGCCGGTTTAGCAGCGCCGAAAGCCCGCTTGCGGCATTGGCGCGACGCAAAAACCGCGATGGCAGCCCGTTTCTGAATGATGATCTGGTTCAGGCAGGCGAGCGGTTACGCGAGGATTTTGAACTGTCGCAGGTTGGGCCGCAAGTGACACAGAATTGGGACAGATTTCTGACCGGATCTGGCAAAAGTACGCCGGACAGTGGCACCGGCGACGGACCATCGCGGGCCCGAACGCGCGTGGTTGGAGCGTTGGGTGATCTGGGGCCGGGGCTAAGTGATGTGGCGCTACGTTGTTGTTGCTATCTTGAAGGTTTGGAGAGTGCCGAAAAGCGGATGGGATGGTCGGCGCGGTCCGGAAAAATCGTGCTGCGCATCGCTTTGCAGCGACTAAAGCGGCATTATGACAGCATCACATCACAAGACCGGATGATGATTGGTTAGCCGGGTTTAATCCAAAGGCGCGCCTGCGGCGCATTCCATTTTTTGTGTGCCCGCGGGGCGGGCAGGCGCCTTTTGCGGGCGTGGCTTTGGACCTGAAAAGGCGGTGCATCTGGCCTGTGCCGCCTTTGCTGATTCGATTTTGGGCCATTTGTTGCGTATTGGTTAATTGTTTTCCGATTTTTGGGCCTCACGCATGGCCGGTATGTCGCTCTGGCTGTTCCATTAACCTGAGGTTATGGTAAGGATTGAACACTTGCCAGACAAAGGGAAATCTCGTGCGCGATCTAAAAATCCCCGAACAGCGACATCCGGAAAAAGCCCATCGGCCTGACAACGCCCAACCCAAGAAACCGTCTTGGATCAGGGTCAAAGCGCCGGGTGGGGCGAAATATGCCGAGACCCATAAAATCATGCGCGACAATGGTTTGGTGACGGTCTGCGAAGAGGCCGGTTGCCCCAATGTTGGCGAATGTTGGAGCCAGGGCCATGCCACCATGATGATCATGGGTGGGATTTGTACGCGCGGCTGTACGTTCTGTAACATTGCCACCGGGCGCCCCGAGGCCCTCGATATGATCGAACCCGGTCGCGTGGCAGCGGCTGTTGAAAAGCTTGGTCTGAACCATGTGGTGATCACCTCGGTGGATCGTGACGATCTGGCCGATGGTGGCGCCAGTCATTTTGCCCAGACCATTCGCGCGGTTCGACATCGCTCGCCCAATACAACGATTGAGATTTTGACGCCGGATTTCCTGAAATGCCCGGATTCGGCATTGGAAGAGGTGGTTGAGGCGCGCCCCGATGTGTTTAATCACAATCTTGAAACGGTGCCGGGTCTATATCCCGAGGTGCGTCCCGGCGCGCGGTATTTCCATTCTTTGCGGCTTTTGCAGCGGGTGAAAGAGCTTGATCCGTCGATGTTCACCAAATCCGGTATCATGGTTGGGTTGGGCGAAGACCAGCAATCGGTGCGCCAGGTTATGGATGATATGCGTGCCGCTGACATCGATTTTCTGACCATTGGCCAGTATTTGCAGCCATCCCCGAAGCACCATCGTGTTGATCGGTTTGTCACCCCGGACGAGTTTAAAGCCTATGAACAGGCGGCCTTTGGCAAAGGGTTTCTGATGGTATCAGCGACGCCTTTGACACGATCATCTTATCACGCAGGGGATGATTTTGCGCAAATGCGGGCGGCACGGCAAGAGAAGTTGGCACTGGGGTAAGAGCTTTCAGCCTCTGGCAGGGAGCTCAAGCTGACTTGGAAAGGCTTCTAGTGGAGCCTTTCAGGGGCAGAACGGTCGTAAGCCATGGAACAAAAGAAGCCCGGGATTAGCGAAGGACGCGGCCGCGTCGACCTTGGGGGTCTGTTGTGGCCCAGTCTGGCCACAGGCCCCAATGTTCCAGTCCGACGATCAATACGCCGACCGAGATTACCGCGACAATCAGGATCATGCGCCGCTTTGATGGTGGATGTTCCACCCAATGCCGCATGCGCAAGAGCCAGAACGGGTTCATTAGGTGAATCGCACCTTACCGATATAGGGCAGGTTGCGGTTTCTTTGGGCAAAATCGATGCCATAGCCAACGACAAATTCATCCGGGATTTCAAAGCCGATCCAGCTTGATTTGAAATCAACCTCGCGCCGTTCAGCTTTGTTCAGCAAGGCGATGGATTTAAGGCGTGCAGGTTTGCGGGCGCGCAGCATTCCCATGACGTGTTTCAAGGTGTGCCCAGTGTCAACAATGTCTTCGACAACCAGCACATCTCGCCCTTCAACCGCGGCGCGTAAGTCTTTGAGAATACGTACTTCCCTGCTGCTTTCCGTGCCGTCTCCGTAGGATGAGGCCTCGATGAAATCAACCTCAATCGGCAGATCCAATTCGCGCACCAAATCCGCGATGAAAACAAAGCTGCCGCGCAACAACCCAACCACAATTAGCTTGTCTGTTCCGGCAAAGTCAGTGCCGATTTCCCGGCTTAGGGCTTCGATTCTCGCCGCAATAGATTTGGCAGAGATCATTTCGTCGATGACATATGGCCGTTGTGGCATGCGCGCCCCCTTGTTATTTGCAGATACCGATATGACATGACGCGCGTCGCGCAGCAAGGAATCACGACACCCTATGCCTTTTCATTCTGAAACCCGCCCGCTGCCCTATTCTGCCCGTCAAATGTACGATCTGGTGGCGGATGTGCCGAAATACCCCGAGTTTTTGCCCTGGACTGCGGCAGCGCGCGTGCGCAAGACCACGGATATGGGTGATCATGTGGTGATGGACGCCGATCTGGTGATCAGCTTCAAAGTTTTCCGCGAACGTTTTGGCAGCCGGGTGACGTTATGGCCGGACAAGATGTCGATTGATACCGAATATCTGGACGGGCCGTTTCGTTATTTAAAATCGACCTGGTCGTTTGCGGATACCGACACCGGATGTGATGTCTCGTTCTTTGTAGATTTTGAGTTTAAAAACGCGATTTTGCAGCGCATCATTGGCGTTGTGTTCAATGAGGCGATGCACCGGGTGGTGCACGCCTTTGAAAAACGCGCCGCTGATCTCTATAGGAAAAACCAGGTTACTGAAGGATGAACCATGGCTGAAACCCTGACAACACGGCTTGCTGACTTTGCTACGGGTGCGGTGATGCCGTCAGAAACGGCAATGACTGTTACGCGGCTGTCGTCGCTGGACTGGATTGCGGTGGGCCGGGCCGGGGTGGATGAACCGGTGGCGCGTATCACCCGCGCATTGGCGATGGATGATGGCGGCGCGGCGCAGGCGCAGGTGTTTGGCGCGGACATCCAATTGCCCGCGCGGGCGGCGGCGTTGGTGAATGGCACAACCTCGCATGCGCTTGATTATGACGACACGCATTTCGGCCATATCGGCCATCCGTCTGTGGCGGTGTTTCCGGCGGCATTGGCCGTAACGCAGACAATCGGCGCGTCTGTTCAGGACATGTTAACGGCTGCCTTGATAGGTATGGAGACATCAATTCGGGTTGGTCTGTGGCTGGGGCGAACGCATTATCAGACAGGGTTTCATCAAACTGCAACGGCTGGGGCCTTTGGTGCGGCTGCGGCTGCGGCGCGCCTTTTGGGGCTGTCCGCTGTGCAAACCGAACATGTTTTGGGGCTGACGGCGACCCGGGCGGCGGGGTTAAAGACGCAGTTTGGCACCATGGGCAAACCGTATAATGCCGGGCTTGCGGCCTCTGCCGGGGTTGAGGCGGCGCAGTTGGTGGCGCTGGGGCTTGTGGCCAATCCGCAGGCCATGTTGGGCGATTTTGGCTTTGGCGCGACACATCATGGCGAGGGTAATGTTAAGACTGCCCTGCAAGGGCTGGGCAATGAATGGCTGTTTGAAAGCGTCAGTCACAAATTTCATGCCTGTTGTCACGGATTGCACGCCGCCCTTGAAGCGCTGCGCGAGGTCGATGTCGCCGAGCAGGAAATTTCCGAGATTATGGTTCACACCCATCCCCGCTGGATGAGCGTTTGTAATCAATTGGAACCAACAACCGGACTGGGTGCCAAATTTAGTTATGGCACGGTGCTGGCGATGATGGTTCTGGGGCATGACACGGCGCGGCTTGATCGTTTTAGCGATGCGATCTGTACGGACCCAAACGTCGTGCGATTGCGCGACTGTGTTGACGTGATTGCCGACGAAAACCTGCGCGAGACCGAGGCCATTGTCGCCGTTTTACGCCGCGATGGCAGCACGTTGCGGGCACGGTACGATTTGACCAGTCCGGTTGAGTTAGACCAGCGTGTTTTGCGGGTGCAGGCCAAGGCAGCTGCGCTGATCGGCAAACCTGAGGTTATTCGGATCTGGCGCGATTTGGCAGCAGATACGGACTGTAATGAATTGATTTAGTTAGGTAAATAAGGGAACGATCAGCATGTTGCACGACAAAAAGACACTTGGAAAACGGATCAACGACGACATCTTTGCTTCGGCGAGCGCGTCGAGGCAATTGCCTAAATACAAGATGCCCAACACAGAACATGACGCGCGGGTGGTGCATCGGTTGGTGGCGGATGAATTGCTTCTGGATGGCAATTCGCGGCAAAATCTGGCGACGTTTTGTCAAACCTGGCTGGAACCCGAAGTTTTGGATCTGATGGCCCTGACGGTCGACAAGAACCTGGTGGACAAGGACGAATACCCGCAAACCGCCGAGATTGAAAAACGTTGTGTGCATATTCTGGCCGATCTGTGGAATGCGCCGGGGGCCTCAAACGCCACGGGCACGTCAACTACGGGGTCAAGCGAGGCGGCGATGCTGGGCGGTATGGCTCTGCTTTGGCGGTGGCGCGCGCGGCAAGAGGCGGCGGGCAAACCGGCCGATAAACCCAATCTGGTGACTGGCCCGGTGCAGGTGTGCTGGCATAAATTTTGTCGCTATTGGGGGGTGGAAATCCGCGAAATCCCTATGGAATCAGATCGCTATATCATGAACGGCGAAGAGGTAGTGAACCGCTGTGACGAGAACACCATTGGCGTGGTTCCGACCCTTGGTGTGACGTTCACCGGGCAATATGAGCCGGTAAAAGAGGTCAGCGATGCGCTGGATGTGCTTGAGGTCGAAACCGGTTTGAACATCCCGATCCATGTGGATGGGGCCAGCGGTGGTTTTCTGGCGCCGTTCCTGCAGCCTGATCTGATCTGGGATTTTCGCCTGCCACGGGTGCGGTCGATCAATGCATCGGGGCATAAATTTGGTCTGGCGCCGTTGGGTGTGGGGTGGATTTTGTGGCATGACGCCGAGGATCTGCCTGAGGATCTGGTGTTCCGGGTGAATTATCTGGGTGGCGATATGGTTGATTTTGCCCTCAATTTCTCGCGTCCGGGCAGTCAGGTGGTTGCGCAATATTACAATTTCCTGCGTCTGGGTCGCGAAGGCTATCACAACATTCATTCGGCGTGCCGCGATGTGGCGTTGCATCTGGCGGACGAGATTGGCAAGTTGGGCCCGTTTGAGATAATCTATGATGGCAGTGACGGTATTCCGGCGCTTAGCTGGCGGTTGAAAGATGGGGTTGATCATGCGTTTAGCCTGTTTGATTTCGCCGACAGACTGCGCACACGCGGCTGGCAGGTGCCGGCCTATGCGTTGCCAACAAACCTACAGGACCGGGTGATCCAACGGATTTTGGTGCGGCATGGTTTTAGCAGGGATATGGCCGAATTACTGTTGGATGACATCCGCCGTGCCATGGCGCATTTTGAGGCGCACCCGGTGGTGAATGCCATGACAGAGAAGGAATGTGGCGGCTTTAAGCATGGCTAGCAGGGCCGTGTCCCTGTGGGTCTGGCAGCCGCACAAAGGCCTGTGGTGGGTGGCGACGTTGTTCATGATCGGCGCGTCGCTGTTCGCGCTGGGGTGTGTGTTGTTTCTGGGCGGCGTTACCGATGAATTTACCATTGATTCGGTCTTTTTTGCAGGCTCAACATTCTTTACCTCAGCCGCATTTTTAGAGTTTTATCATACACCTACGGAAAAGAGGGTGGCCTATTGGTCCGCCCTAAGCCAGTTTATCGGAACGCTGTTCTTTAACGCCAACACGTTTGATTCCTTTTTCAACCTAGGTTGGTTTGGGCAGGAATTGTTGATCTGGACACCGAATATATTTGGCTCGGTCCTGTTTATGATTTCAGCAAGCCTGGTGATGTTGGATATATGCAAATGCTGGTGGTGCTGGAATTTCAAATCGCTTGAGTGGTGGAACGGCGCGATCAATTTCGTCGGCTGTGTGGCGTTTGTGATCTCGGCAGTTTTGTCATTTGTAGTGCCGTCAACGGGGGCAGGTCTGAACGAAGTCCTGGCCACCATGTTCACGCTTTTTGGGGCGACGTGCTTTTTCGTCGGTGCCTATCTGATGTGGCCGGAAATGAGCCGAAACATCGGATAGTCAGGTTAGAGAGCGGGCCAGCAACCCAAGCGCATGGTCACAGGCCGCATTGCGCACGTTTGCACGGCCGATTGCGCCAAATTCACGCGTTTCGGTGATGGTTTTCCGCCCTACGGTGGCCACGCCAAAACAAACCCGGCCTTCGGGTTTGAACTCGGAGCCACCGGGGCCTGCAATGCCGGTGATCGACACCGCCAGCCCAGCACCAGAATATGCCACAGCGCCGTCGGCCATTTCCTGTGCGACCTGTTCTGACACGGCGCCAAAGGCGTCCAACGTTGGGCGCAAAACTCCAAGCATCTGCATTTTGGCGTCATTGGTGTAGGTGACAAAGCCCCGTTCAAACACCGCCGATGATCCGGGAATATCGGTTAGCGCCACCGCGACCATGCCGCCTGTGCAGCTCTCAGCCGTTGCGATTCGCAGGTTTGCCGCTTTGGCACGGTCAAGCAGCGCAGCGACATTCATAGTTTGAACACACCATGCGCCAGACCCGCCAGCAACACCACGCTAAGGGCGGCAAAAACGCCGGCAATCACATCGTCCAGCATCACGCCCAACGCATCGCCGCGCCGATCTGCCCAACCAATAGGGCCGGGTTTGGTGATGTCAAACAGCCGAAACAGCACAAAGGCGGCGATCCAGCCGGGCCAAAGCGCGGTAATGTCCAGATCCATGCGCCATGCTGACCAGCTTAGCGGGATTAGCGCGATGAATTGCCCGGCAACCTCGTCGATGACAATTTCTGATGGGTCATGATTGTCGCTGTCTCTGATGATTTCGGCGGTTGCCCACCACCCTTTCAGGAACACCGCGATGGTGGCCAGCGCCAACAACGGAAAACCGCCGATGACATGGAGCAACCACGCCAGCGGTAATGCGGCCAGCGACCCCCAGGTGCCGGGGGCTGGTTTTAGATAGCCAACGCCAGCCATCGATCCGATTACCCATGCCAAACGTTTGCTCATATCGACATCAAAGTTGCTGTGGCCATCGCCGCAATCCCTTCGCCGCGCCCGGTAAATCCGAGCTTTTCCGAGGTCGTCGCCTTGACCGAGACCTGATCTATTCGCACCGCCATAATATCCGCCAATGACTGACGCATCGCAATGGCATGTGGTCCAACCTTGGGAAATTCACAGATCAGCGTGCAGTCAACGTTGCCAATGCGTAGCCCCATTGATGTTGCAAGATCAACGGCATGGCGCAGAAATATGTCGCTGGATGCGCCTTTCCATTGCGCATCGGAAGGCGGAAAATGCTGGCCAATGTCGCCCTGCGCCAGCGCGCCGTAAATGGCGTCGGTCAGGGCATGCATCGCCACATCCGCATCGGAATGACCCTGCAGGCCGCGATCATGTGGCACCGCAATGCCACACAGCACCACATGGTCGCCGGGGCCAAAACGGTGCACGTCAAATCCATTGCCCAATCGAATATCCATCTGGCCTCTCAGAATGCGGGTTGCGCGGGCGAAATCGCCCTCGGTGGTGATTTTGATGTTGTCAGGGTCGCCGGGGACAATGGCAATGTCCAGACCCGCGGCGCGCGCCACTTCGACATCATCGGCCGCGCCACCAACATGCGCCGCATGCGCCGCAACGATGGCGTCATACTGAAAACCTTGCGGAGTTTGCGCCGCATACAGCCCGCTGCGATCTTGTGATCCGCTGACTTGCCCCGCGTGTCCGGTCCAAAGCGCGTCGGTGACAGCAAGGGCAGGTGCGGCGGCCGGCCCATGGTCAAGCGCGTCAATGACCGCATGTATCAGATCGGTGTGGATACAGGGACGCGCAACATCGTGGATCAGAACCTTGGTCACATCGTGCCCGGCAAGGGCTGTCAAACCGGCACGCACCGATCCGGCCCGGTCTGCGGCGCCCTGTGCAAGAATCAAATCGGACTGTTCAGAATACCGCGCCCAGTGCTGGCGATCCTCGGCAGACACCACCAACACGATATGGTTAATGCCCGTGGCATCGCGAAACTGCTTTAGCGTTCTGTCCGCCACCCGCAGTCCACCCAAGTCACGCCATTGTTTGGCGATTTTTCCACCAACGCGCTGGCCCCGACCGGCGGCAACAATAATCGCAGCTGTAGGCATGTGATGTCGTCTCCTAGAATGGGCTTTGTCTAGGCGCTGTACTAAGACGAGGCAATCACTCAGATCAATTTGCCTAAAAAATAGGCGCTAGCCAAAAGTCTTATTCTTTATACTGTGCCTATCATTGTATACCAGCTAGAGGCTCGGTAAAAATACAGCACATGCACAAGGAATAGGCGCTTGCCCGTCACGCTTTCTCATAAAATTCTTTCACCGTCGGTGTTCCTTGCACCTATGGCCGGAATCACCGATCGCCCGTTTCGTGATCTGGTGATGCGCTTTGGCGCCGGGCTGGTGGTTAGCGAAATGGTCGCCAGTCAGGAAATGGTTCAGGCCAAGTCGGGCACACGTGAACGCGCAGAACTGGGGGCAGATGTCGAAAATACCGCCGTTCAGATCGCCGGACGCGAGGCCTATTGGATGACCGAGGCCGCCCGCCAGGTTGAAGCAAACGGCGCGGCGATTATCGATATCAACATGGGGTGCCCGGCGAAAAAGGTGACAAATGGCTATTCCGGCTCGGCTTTGCTGAAAACACCGGATCACGCGGTGTCTTTGATTGAGGCGGTTGTGGCTGCGGTCAACATTCCTGTCACCTTGAAAACCCGGCTTGGTTGGGATGACAACCTGTTGAACGCCGCCGATGTATCGCGACGGGCACAGGATGCAGGTGTGCAGATGGTAACGATCCACGGCCGCACGCGGTGTCAGTTTTACAAAGGCTACGCCGACTGGGCCGCGATCCGCAACGTGCGGGATGCGGTTGATATTCCGGTGATTGCCAATGGTGACATCGTCAGCCCGGACACCGCGCGGCGTGCGTTGGATCAATCGGGCGCTCATGGGGTGATGGTTGGGCGCGGGATTCAGGGGCAGCCCTGGTTGCTGGCCGAAATATCGCATCAGCTGTATGGAACCGGCGCGCCGGTGGTGCCGTATGGCGACGCATTGGGTGATCTGGTGGCGGAACATTACCAGGCGATGCTTGGGTTCTATGGCGCCGATCTTGGTATGCGCGTCGCCCGCAAACACTTGGGTTGGTACATGGGCTACGCGCAAACCGGCTCGCATTTGCGGAGGCTTGTGCTGACCGAACGTGATCCTGCCGTGGTCTTGCGCCTGTTACCAGACGCCATATCCGCAACCGCACAGAGGGCCGCATGATCGCTGCTTCAACTCTTTGGACGTCCTTACCTGTCCCGGCGTTTCTGATTGATGCGCGCGATTGTATCATCGACGTTAATTCCGCTGGCGAAGGTTTTTTGAATGCCTCAACCAAGTCCGTTTCCGGGTGCCCGATCTGGGACATGATCGCAGTGGACGCCCCGATAGAAGAGGCGTTTGATCGGGCGAGATCCAGCGGAACTCCGTTGTTTGTCAACGACATAGATGTTGGCCCCGGCAAACGCCCACCGTTGCAATGTGCGCTGCAAATCGCGCCTCTGGTTGGACATCCGGGAGAGATGATCCTGATGATTTCGCCGCGCGAACTCGCCGGGCGGATGACGCAAAACCATTCGGTCAAATCTGCGGCGCAATCGGCGATTGGTATGGCCGAAATGCTGGCGCATGAGATCAAGAACCCATTGGCGGGTATCACCGGTGCGGCACAGCTATTGGGGATGAACATTGAGGGCGAAGACCTTGAATTAACTGATCTAATCGTTGAAGAATGCCGACGTATCGTCAAGCTGTTGGGGCAGGTCGAACAATTCGGAAATCTAAGCCCGCCAGATCAAAAACCGGTCAATATTCACGATATTCTGGACCGCGCCCGCCGCTCGGCGCTGCTGGGGTTTGGCGCGCATATGCGGATCACCGAGGATTACGATCCATCGCTGCCATTGGCGTTTGGCGACCCGGATCAGCTCTTGCAGGTAATTTTGAACCTTCTTAAGAACGCCTCGGAAGCCGCTGATTCTAAAGGCGGAACCATTAGAATTCATAGCTATTTTGAGCATTCATTCAGGATGCGGCGCAGTGACGGAACCGGGCAATCCCTGCCGCTTCAGATTGAGATCATTGATGATGGTCCCGGGCTGCCCGAAAAGATCAAGGCCGATGTGTTTGACCCGTTTGTGTCGGGACGTGAAAACGGCACCGGGCTGGGGTTGGCTTTGGTCAGTAAAATTGTGTCGGACCATCTTGGCTGGATCTCGGTCACATCTGTACCCGGGCGCACCGTATTCCGCCTGTCATTGCCGCGTGTTCCCCGCGATTTTCCTGTATCCGACCCCGTTTAAGAGGAGACCACCTGATGGATGGTACAATTTTGGTTGCTGATGACGACCGAACAATACGCACGGTTCTGACCCAGGCGTTGACGCGGGCCGGGTGCAAAGTGCATGCCACCAGCTCACTCACCACGCTGATGCGTTGGGTGTCTGAAGGCAAAGGCGATGTGGTCATATCCGATGTGATCATGCCCGATGGCAATGGTCTGGAAATGCTGCCGCGTATTGCCCAGGACCGGCCCGGGTTGCCGGTGATTGTCATATCAGCGCAAAACACCATCATGACTGCAATTCAGGCCACCGAGGCCGAGGCCTATGATTACTTGCCCAAACCGTTTGATCTGCCGGATTTGATGAAACGCACGGCCCGCGCCCTTGAGGCCAGCCAACGCTCCCCAACCGCTGCGCGCGACGACTCCAAAGACCGCCCCGATGAGCTGCCTTTGGTAGGGCGCACAAAGATCATGCAATCGCTATATCGTTTGGTCGCGCGGGTGATGAACACCGATCTTCCAATTCTGATTGCAGGCGAAAGCGGCACCGGCAAATCATTGATTGCACGTGCAATTCATGATTTTTCTGACCGTCGGTCGTTGCCCTTTATTACCGTTACCGCCGCCGACCTGCATGATCTCGAAGGTCCGGCGCGGGTGTTGGGTAAGGCGCGTGGTGGCACCATATTGATTGATGAAATCGTTGACATAGACGATGAAATTCAGGCGCGCATTGTGCGGATGATCGATGCCCCGGGCGACAATGCGCCGCGTTTTATGGCCACCAGCCAGAACAATTTGACAACCTCTATGGAAAAGGGACAGCTGCGCCAGGATCTGTATTTCCGGCTTGGTGGTGCCACTGTGCATGTGCCTGCCTTGCGCGAACGGGTGGATGATATTCCGCTGTTGGCAGAGCATTTTCTGGCCCGCGCTGAGCGTAACGAAGCACCGCTGCGACGGCTTGGCCCCGAGGCCGCAGAATTGTTTCGCGCCTACAGCTGGCCGGGCAATGTGCGCCAGTTGGAAAATGCGGTGCGCCGACTTGTGCTAACCAGCCGCGCCGAGGAAATCACCCGCGCCGAAGTTGAGGCCGTTCTGGGCAGTCAGCCGGATATCGAACCAACTCTTGGCGGTGGCGGTTCCGAAAAACTCTCGGCTTCGGTGGCGCGGCATCTGCGGCGGTATTTCGATTTGCACGGCACGATGCTGCCGCCTCCGGGGGTCTATGCGCGAATCCTGCACGAGATAGAAATCCCGCTCATTGAAATTGCGTTGGACGCAACCGGCGGCAATCAGGCCAAATGTGCCGACCTTTTGGGAATTAACCGGAATACTTTGCGAAAAAAGATCACCGAACTGGATATTCTGGTTACGCGTCGTCGAAAATTGATGTAATTAGGACACAGAAACGAGGCGGCCCGATATCAACACCGGTGCACGACCACGACATATGGCGGTTCGTCGCGCAAGCGGCACATTGATTTGAGAGGTGCGGGTGGCTTCCCGGACACAGAATGGAATTTTTGCAGCGCTGCTGGATTGGCGCAAAACCCGACGGGCGAAAAACGCCGCAACGTTGGGTTTGGTTCTGCTTGGCCCGGTGCTGGCCTTTGCCACATTCCTTGTTCTTGGCCCGTTTGATCAAGGCGCCGCTTCGTCGATACTGCGTTTTATTATCCTGGCCGATCTGGTCTATGTACTGGTTGTGGCGGCTCTTGTACTGGGGCAGGTTGCCCGGCTGATCGCCGCGCGGCGGGCGCAAAGTGCCGGATCACGGCTGCATTTGCGTCTGATCGGTGTTTTTGCCCTTTTGGCGCTTATGCCAACCGTAATTGTGGCGGTCTTTGCCGTCTTGACGGTGAATGTCGGGCTCGAGGGCTGGTTTTCGGATCGGGTGCGTCAGGTGGTCGGCTCATCCCTTGCTGCGGCAGAGGCCTATGAAGGCGAACAACGCGATGGGTTGGCCGAGGACGCGGTTGCATTGGCGGCCTTTATTGATGGTAACCGATCAACTGTTTTATACATGAGCGATGCCGAAGTGCGCCATGTTCTGGTGCAAGGTCAAACCCAAATTCAACGTGGCCTGCGCGAGGCGTATATCATTGATGGTACAGGGGAAATTCGCGCACGAGGCGAACGGTCCTATCTGTTTGATTTCGAAAAACCCGATGCCGAACGCATTTTGAATGCCAGCGGCGACGGTATTCAGATCATTCAGGATTGGGACAATAATGAATTCCGCGCGCTGGTGCGTCTCGCGGCGTTTCCTGACCGGTTTCTTTATGTCACCCGCAATGTGGATGGCGAAATTCTGAGCCTGCTGGATGAAACCAAGGAAACTGTGCGGCTTTATCAACAGCTTGAACATGAACGCGGTCGAGTATTGTTTGAATTTGGCCTGCTGTATCTGGGCTTTGCGCTGATCCTGATCCTGGCGGCGATCTGGCTGGGCATGTGGTTTGCTGAACGTTTGTCACGTCCGGTTGGGCGTTTAACCGAGGCGGCGCAAACCGTGGGTACGGGTAATCTGGATGTTCAGGTGCTTGAGGAAAAAGGCGATGATGAACTTGCTCTTTTAGGTAAGTATTTCAACCAGATGATCCGCGAACTTAAAGCGCAACGCCAGACACTTTTGGACAATACACTGCAAATCGAACGCCGTCGCCGGTTGTTTGATTCCGTGCTGTCATCGGTGATTTCCGGGGTTGTTGGTGTGGACCCTGAGGGGCGCGTCACATTTGTGAACCGGTCGGCAGAGCGGCTCTTGGATTGGTCAGGCGATGAGCATGCGCTGGCTCTTGGTGTTGCAGTGCCGGAATTCGGAGCGCTGTTTGAGGCGCTTAAATACGGTCATTCCGAGGTGTCCCAAGGCGAGGTCAAGGTTTCGCGTCAGGGGCGGCTCGAAAACCTGTTGGTGCGCATGGCCACAAGACGGGCCGAGGATGGTGGCCTTGAGGGCTATGTGGTGACGTTTGAGGACGTAACCGACCTTGTTAGTGCCCAGCGCATGGCGGCCTGGGGCGACGTTGCCCGCCGCATTGCGCATGAGATCAAAAACCCGTTGACGCCCATCCAGCTCAGTGCCGAACGGATCAAACGCAAATTTTCGCCTTTGTTGGGGGATCAGAGCGAAAGTCTGGATCGTATGACTGACGTTATTATTCGTCAAACCAATGACTTACGTCGCATTGTTGATGAATTTTCTAAATTCGCCCGGATGCCAGAACCCGAGCGGCGGACCGAAAACCTGACCAAACTTGTGAGTGATGCGGTATTGTTGCAGCAAACCGGCCAGCCGGATGTGAATGTCATTGCGGAAATACCAAGCGACGCGCTAGTGATCGAAATTGACGCCACAATGATTTCGCAGGCTTTGACCAATCTGATCAAGAACGCCGGAGAAGCCATTGAAACACATGTAAATAAGGGCGCCGAAGATGGTTTTGATCCGCAGATTCAGGTCACGTTGAAACAAGAACCGGACAGCTGTGTTATTACCATTGCCGACAATGGTATCGGTCTTCCAGAAGACCGGGCGCGATTGTTTGAGCCCTATGTCACCACCCGCAGCGAAGGCACCGGATTGGGGCTGCCGATCGTTAAAAAAATTATCGAAGAACACGGCGGCAGCCTTGTTTTACAGGATGCCCCGGTTTTTGCCGGGCAAAGCCGATATGGCGCAATGGCGGTGATTCGCCTCCCATCCAACATTATAGCTACGACCGCACAAGAGCAGGAAAAGCAGGATTGATATGAGTGATATTCTAATTGTTGACGATGAACGTGATATTCGGGAATTGGTGTCGGATATTCTCGAGGACGAAGGCTATGCCACGCGATTGGTTGGCAATTCGGATGACTGCATGGCGGCAATCAACAAAGAGCCGCCGGCCCTGTTGATCCTGGATATCTGGCTAAAGGACAGCCGCATGGATGGTATCGACATTCTTAAGGCGGTGAAACGCGACAACCCTGATGTCCCGGTCGTGATCATTTCGGGGCACGGCAACATTGAAATCGCGGTGGCTGCGATCCGGCAGGGCGCGTATGATTTCATTGAAAAGCCATTCAACATCGACCAGTTGCTGGTGGTTGTACGCCGCGCGATGGAGGCGTCGCGTCTGCGCAGCGAGAACAGTTCGCTAAAGCGGCGGGATGTAACCAGCGCAGATATGATCGGCACAAGTGCGGTGTTCCGCGCGCTTGTTGCTCAGTTGGACAAGGTGACCAAATCAAACGGTCGGGTGATGCTGACCGGGCCAGCCGGGTCGGGCAAAGAGATAGCGGCACGTTATATTCATGCAAATTCAAACCGGGCATCGGCGCTGTTTGTGACGGTAAATTGCGCCAGCCTGGCCTCTGAGAACATCGAAGAAGTGTTGTTTGGCAGCGAAACATCGGAGCGTGGAATCGAGCCGGGGTTGTTAGAAGAGGCACATGGCGGGGTGATCTATTTTGACGAGATCGCTGATATGCCTGTCGAAACCCAGTCTAAAATTCTGCGGGCTTTGGTAGATCAACAATTTCAGCGCGTTGGCGGTAGCGACCGGGTTCGGGTGGATTTGCGGGTTATTTCCAGCACAAACAAAGACCTGGAAGTCGAGATTGCCGAAAAACGTTTTCGCGAAGAGCTGTATCACCGCCTGAATGTGGTGCCGATTGCGGTGCCCTCGCTAGAAGAGCGGCGTGAAGACATTCCTTTGCTGGCCGAAACCTTTATTGCGGCCTGCAACGACTCTCAGGGTCTGCCGTTGCGGCCCGTTAGCGAAGAGGCGATTGCCTTGATGCAAACAATGGTCTGGCCGGGCAATGTGCGTCAACTTAAGAACCTGATTGAACGGGTGTTGATCCTTGGCGATGGCAGCGGCCCAATCGAGGCGCGTGAGTTGCCTGCCGAAGAAGAATCCAGCAACGAAAAGGGCCGGGTGGTATTGTCCGGAGCTCTTGCGACCATGCCGCTGCGCGAGGCCCGCGAGGCGTTTGAACGTGAATACCTGCTGACCCAGATCAACCGTTTTGGGGGCAATATCAGCCGCACAGCGTCCTTTGTTGGCATGGAACGTAGCGCATTACACCGCAAACTGAAATCTCTGGGCGTGGTGACATCGTCAAAGTCTGGCGCAAGGGTGGCCTATGTCGAAGAGTCAGAGCAGGCGGTGGAATAGGGGCTGCGGCCCTAACCCTGATTTACGATCTGCCAGTTGTCATCATTATAGCGGATCACACAGGATTTCGACGTGAGCGTTGGCAATTTAGTCGTTGCCACAGCGGGCACTGAGTTTTTCGCCGAACTGTGGCAGGCTGGCAGTGTCACGGGTTGATAGCCTTTTTTGGCCATGCACATATCCAACACCCGATTGCGTAAATCCTGATTGGTATCAACGGTATAGATGCCGCCATCGGCCCAATACCCTGGGGTGACATAGCAATCACCCGAGGCATTGCAGATGTTTCTGCCCGGAAAAAAGATTGGCGGGCGCTGGCGTATCTGCGTGGCCACCGGCGCATCCTTAAGGGCGGCGACCTGGCAATTTGTGGTATCGTTTTGCATCCGGGTGACCGACACGCCAGGGCGATAATAGATCGACATTGGCCCACAGGCTGCCAATAACAACAAGGCCGGGATGATTTTCAGCACTGGTTTCATAGCCCTATAGTGTCGCAACATTTGGTCACTGACAAATGAATTGACCCCTTGTTTGGCTTCTGTCATTCAAAAGGCTCGCTAAATAGGACCAGAGGTCAAAAGGCATGAAGGTCATCATTTGCGGCGCCGGACAGGTGGGTTGGCAAATTGCGCGACATTTGTCGGGTGAAAACAACGATGTGACGGTTGTTGATAACAACTCTGACCTGGTGCGCCGGGCCACTGATACGCTGGACGTACAGGGTATTGCCGGCTTTGCCAGCTATCCTGATGTGCTGGACCGGGCCGGGGCGCATGACGCCGATATGATTATCGCCGCCACCCATTCGGACGAGGTGAATATGGTTACCTGTCAGGTGGCGCATTCCGTCTTTAACATCAAACGCAAGATCGCCCGCCTGCGGTCGCAATCATATCTAACGGCGATTTATTCCGATCTGTATCGCCGCGATCACCTGCCGATTGACGTGGTGATCAGCCCCGAACGCGAGGTCGCGGCGGCGGCTATGCAACGTCTGTCGGCGCCCGCAGCTTTTGATTCCGAAACCTTTATGGACGGAAATGCCCGCCTATTGGGCATCACCATTGAGGAAGAATGCCCGGTTGTTAACACGCCACTGCGTCAGTTGACCGATCTGTTTTCGACCTTGCGTGCCATTGTCGTTGGGGTGCGGCGCGAAGGCACGTTGTTTGCGCCTGAATCCGGTGATCAGCTGCTTGTCGGCGATTCCTGTTATGTGTTCACCCATGCCGATGACATCCCGCGGACCATGGAAATTTTCGGCAAGGTGCAGAAAAAACAAGACCGGATCGTCATCGTTGGCGGCGGCAATGTTGGCCTGACCGTGGCGCAGCAACTTGAGGCCCGCGAGGGGCGTACCCGCGCCAAGATGATCGAACGGGATCGTAAATGTGCCGAACGCGCCGCCGAGGCGCTTGAACGCACGATTGTGCTGCATGGCGACGGGCTTAATTCTATCCTGCTGAAAGAGGCCGGAATTGGCCGCGCTGATGCGTTGCTGGCGGTGACCGATGACGATAAAACCAACATGTTGGTCGCGGTACGGGCCAAAGCCGAAGGCTGCCCGCTGGCAATTGCGCTGATCAACGATCCGACGCTGGTGCCGCTGATGGGCCCGCTGGGCATTGACGCCTATATCAACCCACGTGCCACCACCGTGAGTTCGATCCTGCGCCATATTCGCCAAGGCCGGGTGCGCGCGGTCTATTCCATTGGCGACGCCGAGGCCGAAATGATCGAGGCCGAAGTGTTGTCGACCTCGCCAATGTCCGGCCAGCGGCTGCGCGATATTGATTTCCCCGAGGGCGTTCTGGTGGGGGGCGTGATGAAAAAAGGCGAAGTGCTGCGCCCGATTGGCAGTCTTCGTATCGAAGAGGGTGACGTGGTTGCCATCTTTGCAATGGCTGCCGATGTTCCAGAAGTCGAGCGGCTGTTGCAGGTCTCGATCGACTTTTTCTAGCCATGCGGCCCCCAGGCAACCCAGGAATATTGCTAAGATTGCCGTTGTTCCTACTGATTTGGGGCGCTTTTGCCGTCGCGATGTTTGCGCCAGCCGCCTATGGGCTGGTTCAGGGTGATATATCGTCGGCGCAATCGTTTCTGTTTGCCGGTGCGGGTGGGTTGGTGTTGATCACCCTGATCGCGCTGGCGCGCAGTGGCAAGGGACCGCGTTATGGCACGCTTGGGCAATTGCTGGCTTTGTTGGGCACATTTGCGCTGTTGCCGGTCTATTTGGCGGTGCCGTTTCACGACGCGCTGCAAACCACCAGTTTCTTTAACGCCTATTTCGACATGGTCAGTTCTATCACCACCACCGGTGCCAATCTGTTTGATGATCCGTCGCGGCTCAATAATACGTTGCATCTGTGGCGGGCACAGGTTGGCTGGATGGGCGGGCTATTGATGTGGATCGCGGCCTCGGCGATCCTGGCGCCTTTGTCGTTGGGCGGCTTTGAGGTCACAGCGCGCGGGCAACCGGGGCAATCGGCGATGGGCAGCACCAGATCGCAAAGCTATGAGCCGCGATTGCGGTTGCTGCGGATCACTGGCACGCTGGCCCCGGTCTATATTGGGCTGACTGTTGTGATCTGGGTGCTGCTGATGATAGCGGGCGAACGATCCCTGACCGGGCTGAGCCATGCCATGTCGGTGATGGCAACGTCGGGTATTTCGCCTGTAGGCGGCGTACAAAACGGCCTTGCGGCGCAAACCGGCGAGATGATATTGTTTCTGTTCATGTTTTTCGCTCTGTCGCGTCTGACATTTTCCAATGACACCGCCACAACCGGCTTTAGCCGTCTCGATAAAGACCCGGAATTCCGCCTTGGGTTGCTGTTTGTCCTTGGGGTGCCGATATTGCTGTTCATTCGCCATTGGCTGGCCGCGTTTGATATCAATGCCTCCGAAGATATCTCGTTGGCGCTGCATGCGTTTTGGGGCAGCATGTTCACGGTGATGTCGTTTCTTACCACAACCGGTTTTGTCAGTGCCGACTGGGGCGAGGCCCAGCAATGGTCGGGGCTGGGTACGCCTGGGTTGATTTTGATGGGACTGGCATTGATCGGCGGCGGCGTGGCGACCACGGCGGGCGGGGTCAAATTGCTGCGGGTTTATGCGCTATATCTGAATGGGTATCGTGAGATTGAGCGCCTGGTGCATCCATCCTCGGTTAGTGGTGCAATTGTCGGTAATAAACGCATTCAGCGCAACGGCGCTTTTATTGCCTGGGTGTTTTTCATGCTGTTTGCGCTGTCTTTGGCGCTGGTGGCGGTGGTTCTTGCGGCACTTGGGGTGTCGTTTGATCAGGCCATCGTGCTGAGTATTGCCACCCTGTCTACAACCGGCCCGCTGATTGAGGTAGCGTCGGAAACACCGATCCGGCTGGCCGAACTGGGCGGTTGGACCAAAGGTGTATTATGTGTGGCAATGGTGCTAGGACGGCTTGAAACACTTGCGATTATCGCGCTTTTGACGCCTGATTTATGGCGTTCATAAACCGGTGATTGTAGCCATGGTGTAACGGTCTGATTTTTTGGCTGGAATCTCTTTCAACCGCACTACATACTCGGGCGTAATAAGCGCGTTGATCCGCAACGCAGTACAAGAACAAAAGCGAGATTTGATAATATGGCTTCGGACAGACAGAATTTACAGGACGCCTTCCTGAATCATGTACGCAAAACTAAAGTTCCAGTGACGATATTCCTGATCAATGGCGTCAAATTGCAGGGCGTTATTACCTGGTTCGACAATTTTTGCGTATTGCTGCGCCGCGATGGCCAGTCGCAATTGGTGTATAAACACGCCATTTCGACGATCATGCCGTCACAGCCGATCTCTTTGTATGAGGGCGAAGACGTCTCTTGATGGAACATGACAGGGTTGCCACCCGCGCGTGGGTTTTGCATCCCGATATTAAATCCGACAATTCCCGCCGCCCGGCCGAGCCTGCGCTTGCAGAGGCCATTGCCTTGGCCGCTGCTTTGTCTGAGCTTGAGGTTGTGGACGGCACTATTGTGCGCCTGCCCAGAGCCCATTCGGGCATGTTGTTTGGCAAAGGCAAGATCGAAGAGATCGCCGGTTGGTTTCGCGAAAACGAAATTGAACTGGTGCTGATCGACGGCATTGTGTCACCAGTGCAACAGCGCAATCTGGAAAAGGTGTGGTCGGTCAAGATACTGGACCGAACCGGTCTGATCCTCGAGATTTTTAGCGAACGCGCCCGCACCCGCGAAGGTGTGCTTCAGGTTGAAATGGCGGCTTTGTCGTATCAACGCACCCGGTTGGTGCGCGCCTGGACCCATTTGGAGCGTCAGCGTGGCGGTTTGGGCTTTGTTGGTGGACCCGGCGAAACCCAGATTGAATCAGATCGCCGTGCCATTGATGACCAACTGGTGCGCCTGCGTCGGCAATTGTCCAAAGTTGTCAAAACCCGCACGTTGCACAGGGCCGCACGCGCCAAGGTGCCCTATCCGATTGTGG